>JAHFCS010000293.1 GCA_023249395.1 Gemmatimonadota bacterium | reverse complement strand
CGACAAGTTTGTAGTCGGCGTCGACAACCGGAATGCGCCGAACCTGCGCGCGCTCCATCTTCGCGATGACTTCCACGGCATCGTCTTCCGGCTCCGCCGTCTGCAACCCAGAGTCGGTCATGTGCGTGCTGACCGTGCACGTCGGCGCGTGTCCCTCGGCGACGCAGCGGACGGCAATGTCACGGTCGGTGATGATGCCGGCCAGAATGGGTGTGGTCTGACTCTGAACGACCGGCATGGCCCCGACGTTGATGTTGCGCATCACCTCCGCTGCGCGGCGAATCGAGTCGGTCGGTGTCAGCACGAATGGCTTGGCGGTCATGAGGTCACGGCTTTTCATAGTTGCTCCTTGGAATACATACTGGCATTCCGGAATGAGTTCTTCGCAGCAATTCACGCGAGCATGCGCAATGATCCTCCGGCGAGCAGACGACGGATTGCAGTCGCGATCAGCGGCGCAACAGACACGACCATGGTGCGCAATTGGCTCGAGTCTGCCGCTGGAGCGAGCGCGACGCTGTCGGTAACGATGAGCTCCTGCACGCCAGCCGCGGCCAGCTTGCTCAGCGCTCCGGGAACGAGCACGGCATGCGTTGCGGCGACGATTGCGTTTGTGGGCGCTCCGGCCTGGCGCAGCGCGCGAAGACATTCCGCGACCGTGCCGCCCGTGGTGATCATATCGTCGACGATCACACATGGGCGGCCCGAAACGTCGCCGATGATGCGCGTGACGCTTACTTCGGTTCCGCTCGTGCGACGCTTGTGGCAGATCGCGACGGGCAGTCCCAGGAGGGTGGCATAGCGATTCGCCAGACGAGTTGCGCCGACATCGGGCGATACGATGACTGCGTTGGCGGGAACGCGCGGGCGAAGCACTTCTGCCAGTACGGGCACCGCCGTGAGGTTGTCCACAGGAATGCGAAAGAATCCCTCCACCGCCGGCGTGTGGACGTCGAGCGTGATCACGTGATTGATCCCGGCGCGTTCCATCAAATCGGCCAGCAGACTTCCCATGATGGGCATGCGCCGACCATCGCGCCGGTCTGACCGGGCATACCCGAAGTAGGGAATCACCGCGACGATGCGTGCTGCCGCAGCCCGGCGGCACGCGTCCACCATGGCAAGAAGCTCGATCAGGTGATCGTTTACTGGTGGTGATGTCAGTTGCAGCAACACAACCTCGAGTCCCCGCACGGACTCGTCGATGCGCACCATCACTTCGCCGTCTGGAAAGCGCTCAGTCGTGCAGGCGGCCAGCCGGACTCCAAGGGCACGCTCGACTCCTTGGGCGAGCAGCAGATTGGCTGAGCCGGCCAGGACCGCCGCCGAGAAGGACGATGACACTGGCGGAGTGATGATTCCGACGGGCTGGCGCGATTCGTTCACGGGCGCGGTCGTGATGGCCATGACTTTGCACTCCACTGCTGCACGAAGCTATGCGATGCGCAGTAACGAAAAGTGCCTACAGCATGTAGCTGCGTAAATCAGGTTTTTGCCGGTTCAGCGTAGGGGAATGGTGCAAGTTGATCACCCTTCCCGTTTCTATGACGGCAATTGCGGGTTTCGCCGACAGATTTGTGCCACTATGTATCTGATCTTGTGTGGCATCGCCGACGGGTTGGTGAGGAGCATGTTCTCGTCACGACACGAAGCGGGTGTCCTGCTCGGACGCTTCGACGACGTCCATGAGCGAAGACTGGGGAGAAAGCACATGCCTAAACGGTTCAAGGACAGGACGAGCGCCGGACGGGACCTCGCCGCGAAGTTGGCGCATCTCCGCGATCAGAAGGTCATCGTTCTCGGGCTGCCTCGCGGCGGATTACCGGTGGCTTACGAGATCGCCCACGCGCTGCATGCGCCGCTCGACGTGCTCAACGTTCGCAAGCTGGGCGTACCCTGGCATGAAGAGCTTGCCATGGGGGCAATCGCGACGGGAGGCGTCCGCGTGCTGAACAACGAAATCATCTTGGCAACAGGCGTCACGCGGGAGAACCTGGACGAAGTCACTGCGCTGCAGCGGCTCGAGCTTGATCGTCGCGAGCGCCTTTATCGGAGCGGACGTCCTGCACCGGCTCTCCGCGGACGCGTTGTCGTGCTGGTTGACGACGGCATCGCAACAGGCGCCACGGCGCGTGCGGCGATCGGTGTCGTGCGCGCGCAGCAACCCGCGCGACTTGTGCTTGCCGTGCCCGTAGTGCAGGCGACAGTGGCAGACGAGCTCAAGCAGGAAGTCGATGAGCTGGTATTCGTCGTTGCGCCCGGCGATCTCTACGCCATCGGCGTGTGGTACGACAGCTTCCCGCAGGTGACCGACGAGGAGGTCCGGAAGATCCTCGCGCGAAGCGCGGCGGAGCCGGCCGCGGCGCTCATGACCGCCGGCGCGGCGGAACGGCCGCTCGACGGCCCGGTCGACGTGCGCGGCGACTGACAATTGGTGGGCGCAGAATGAAATGGTCCTGGAAGATCGCCCGTATTGGCGGAATAGATCTCCGCGTGCACGCGACGTTCGTGATCCTGCTCGTGTGGCTCGCGATCGTTTACTTTCGCGAAATCGGTACTGTCGCGGGCGCCGCAAGCGGCGTGTTCTTCACGCTCGCCCTGTTTGCCTCGGTCGTGCTCCATGAGCTCGGGCATGCATTGACAGCGAGGCGGTTCGGAGTTCCGACACGCGACATCACTCTTCTGCCGATCGGCGGAGTTGCCCGGCTCGAGTACATTCCCGACAAGCCGAAGCAGGAGCTGCAGATCGCGCTCGCCGGACCGGCAGTCACGCTTGTCATCGCTGCCGTGCTCTACGTCGTGTTGCGCGTATTCGGATTGCCGGTGATTGTTGCCGATGACGTGATCGTGCAGCAGGGGCGAGGCGCTTTTCTCGCGCAGCTCATGTGGGTCAACGTCTCACTTCTCCTGTTCAACCTGCTGCCGGCATTCCCGATGGACGGCGGACGGGTGCTCCGCGCGGCGCTCGCGCTTCGCATGCAGTACATGCGAGCAACAATGCTGGCAGCGCGCGTTGGGCGGGTATTTGCGCTCCTGTTTGGCGTCGTCGGTCTGCTATACAATCCGCTGCTGGTACTGATCGCTCTGTTCGTCTGGCTGGGGGCAGCGGGCGAATCGAGCGCGACCCAGATGCGCACTATGCTGAGCGGTGTGAATGTCGAACGTGTGATGATTCGCGACGTTCGTACCCTGGCACCGAGTGACACGCTCGACACAGCCCTTCGCCACATCCTCGAGGGGTTTCAGACCGACTTTCCGGTTGTCGAGAACGGCAACGTCGTTGGCGTGCTTACGCGTGCGGGGTTGCTCAGCGGTCTTGCTCGAGAGGGCCGGGAAGCGCCCGTCGCCAATTCGATGGAGAAGTCGTTCCGCACGGCGGATTCGGGAGAACCGGTGGAGAGTGCCATCGCGAGGTTGGGGGACTGCCGATGTCGCACGATGCCAGTGTTGAGCGACGGCCACCTGCGTGGTGTTCTGACGATGGACAACGTGGGTGAGTATGTGATGATCGAGGCCGCATTGCGCTCGGTCGTGGCCGGTGACTGATCGCGACTTCAATGAAACTCTCTGAGCTCGCGGACGGTCTCGAAAAGCTTGAGGAGACTCGTTCCAGGTTGCGCATGGTCGAGCACGTCGCCGAGCTCCTGACGCGCTGCGATCGTGATGAGCGCGCGTCAGTCGTGTACTTGCTGCAGGCGCGGCTCCGACCCGATTACGAGGGAATCGAGCTTGGCCTGGGCGAGAAGCTGCTGGTGAGAGCGCTCGCCGAGGCGTACGGGGTGGGCGATGCGACAGTGCGACGGCGCTTCCGGAGTTCCGGCGATCTCGGGCGAGTGGCGGAGTCTCTCGCTCCGGCGGTTGCACGAGAACGCGTTAGCGTTCGACGCGCGTACGACACGCTGCTCGACGTGGCGCACACGTCGGGAACCGGGTCTCTCCAGCGCAAGATCTCGCAGGTGGCAGAGCTGCTT
>JAHFCS010000292.1 GCA_023249395.1 Gemmatimonadota bacterium | reverse complement strand
AGCCGATTTACATCGTTCGCACTCCCATCTTCGATGCGCCCGTAACAGTCGAGGGCGTCGCGGCAGAGCTCGTCGAGCGAATTCGCGCGGAAGAACCAAAGGGACCGTATCTGCTCGCCGGCAACTGCTTCGGCGCCTGGCTGGCGCTCGAGATCGCGCGCCAGCTGCTGGCTCTCGGCGAGAGCGTACCGCTGGTTGCAATCATGCATCCGATCGCGTGGATACCACTGCATCCGGGCTACCGCACAATGCGCCGACTGGCCGTCCTCGGCGGCGTCCCTGAGATGTATCACGTCACCGAGGCGCCGAGCGCGCGCGCGTACGTTCGACGAATGGTCGCACAGATCTGGGAAAAGCAGCGGCACTCATCTCCGCGGGAGCATCTCCGCCGGCTCGTTGGAGCGGGCCGCTGGATGACGGGATACTTCGGCGCGCGCGCCAAAGACAGCGTTGCCAAATGGCTCGGTAAAGGGCGATCGATGCCGTCGGCCGAAGAGCAGGCGGCCGCGAACGCATGTCATTTGTCGCCGGATGAGCAAGTGGCGGCTCACAGAGGTTATTGGTCGGACGCATGGACGATTTATACGCCCCACGCCTATCCCGGCCGGGTTACGATTATCTGGCCGGCGGAGGTGCCGGGTAACCCTCCGTGGAATCCAACTGCGTCATGGGCCGGCCTTACGCCCGTTCTGGACTGGCGAGTCGTGCCCGGAAATCACGCCACGATGATGAAGCAGCATTTTAACTTCGTCGCTGAGGAGCTGCGTGCCTGTATCGACGAGGTGACCAGGTGAATCCACCGGGCGTTGATGTGTTGCGCATTTACCTCGCACGTCCAGCGCGTGAAGTGGCGGCACTTCACGCGCTCCTCGATCCAGTCGAGCAAAAGCGAGCCACGAGGTTTCGGGCTGTGCGCGACCGAAATCGATTCCTCGTCGCGCGCGCCACGCTTCGTAGGGTGCTCGCTCAATACACAGGAGTGGAACCGCAGAGTGTAAAGCTCATCGTACGCCCTGGAGGCAAGCCTATCGTCGCCGGCGGCGGCATGAGTGGCGCGCTGCACTTCAATCTCTCGCATTGCGGCGACCTCGCATTGTGCGCAATCGCTGACCGAGAAGTTGGCGTGGACGTCGAGCAGCTTAAACATCATGACGACGTGGAGCGAGTCGCGCGGCACTTCTTTTCCGACGACGAGGCGCGTATGCTCGGGTCGCTCCAGGGGATTGACCGCACCCGCTTCTTCTTCCGCACCTGGGTTCGCAAGGAGGCGTATATCAAGGCTACTGGCGAGGGACTCGCGCGGGACACGACGACCTTTACGGTGAGGGAGCCTCTACTCGGGGTAACGCTTCACGCTTCCGACGGAAGCCGCCGGACGGACAACTCGGTCAGCGTTTACGACCTGCCGGACATCGACGATCATTTCGCGGCAGTCGCCGTCACGGGATGCGCGACTGCGCCAACGATCCACTACTCGGAATGGCCGATGTGATCAAGGACGCAATTCGAACTGTCTTCGAGTCGGCAGGCTTCCGAATAACGCGTCTGCGGCCGGCGAACCGGTTTCAGGCGATGGAGGAAGCTCTCGGATTGCTGAAGGGATACGGCTATGACCCGAGAGTGATCATAGATGGTGGCGCCAACGTCGGGACGTGGACCCGCATGGCGCATGAATTGTTCCCTCTGGCGCACATTC
This sequence comes from Gemmatimonadota bacterium, assembly GCA_023249395.1. Classification (GTDB taxonomy): domain Bacteria; phylum Gemmatimonadota; class Gemmatimonadetes; order Gemmatimonadales; family Gemmatimonadaceae; genus UBA4720. The sequence continues at coordinate 2,277 of JAHFCS010000292.1, read as the reverse complement.
ATATGGTCGAGCCTCAGCCGGCGTGCCAGGGAAAGCTCCAGCTTCTCTGCGAGACCATGCCCTCTGTCGAATTGCATCCGGTGGCGCTGACCGAGCCGGGCGTGCAACGTGTCAGAATGGCTGGCGGAGGAGAGGTCGGAGGCGGGACGGGAGCCTGGATTGCGCGTCCCGATGAGCACACTGCGGGAGAAATCATGGTGCCGGCAGCGACACTGGACGAGCTCTTCTCTTCGAGGATAACAATCGACGATCGCGCGCTGCTGAAGCTGGACCTCGAGCACTCGGAGATTCCGGCTTTGAATGGAGCTCCGGCGCTACTCGAGAAGATCGAGGTGATTCTGACCGAGGTCCAATTCTTCGCCGTGAACAACAACGGGCGCGAAGTCTTCGGCGATGTTCTCGATTACCTCCGCGAGAGAGGCTTCGACCTTTACGACATCGCATGCCTGTCGCAACGGCCGCGCGATTTCCGCTTGCGGATGGGCGACGTGATCTTCGTCCGCCGCGGAAGTCAGCTGCTCGAGGATACCGGCTGGGAATAACTCGATGGCGGCACCGGTTTCGCCGGACCACCACCATCGGGTATCGAGTCCGGAATCGGGCTTGTAAGCTGACTTTTGAGTAGACGAGACGCGCGCGTCGAGGATCCCACCGGCCTCGGGCACGTTTGGGTGCACGCTCAGCCAGACTCCGCCATGGCGAGCTCCATCGCTCGCTCAGTCTCAAGATTCTCGCGGTCGCGTCCCATCGTCGCAACCGCCATGGTCTTTCCGCCAAGCCGGTATCTGACCGCGCAATCACCGTCGGCGATTCTGCCGTCGACCTGAATCTCGTCCCACTTCTCGGCGTGACCGGCGTACTCGATCGCGACGTCGTAATGGTTGCTCCAGAAAAAGGGGACGGCATCGAAGCGCTCTCCGCTTCCGAGCATGTTGCGCGCTGCGGTCTGGCCCTGTCGCTCGGCGACGACCCAATGCTCGACGCGTATCGACTGACCGGTATGAACGTCGGGCCACTTCGCAATATCTCCGGCGGCGTATACTCCCTTCGCGCTCGTCTCGAGGAATGCGTTGACGACGACACCTCGATCGACGGTGAGTCCGGCTTGTTCTGCGAGCTGAAGGTTGGGCCGCACGCCGATGCCCGCGACGACAAGGTCTGCCGTGAGACGCTCGCCGTTGGAAAGAACCACTGCTCCCTTCTCGACCGACGCGGCAGTCAGCCCGAAATGAAATTTCACGCCATGATTTTCATGGACACCGCGAATGAAATCGCCAAGCTGCGCACCGAGAACCTTCTCGAGTGGGCGTGACTCGGGCGCGACGACGTGGACCTCGAGACCGCGAGTCGAGAGAGACGCCGCGACCTCGAGCCCGATGAAGCTCGCGCCGAGGACGACGGCATGTTTCGATTCGGCGGACGCGGCGATTATTGCGCGGCTGTCCTCCAGCGAGCGCAAGTAGAGAATTGTCGCTCCGTCCGCTGTTGGAACGTCAAGCCGAATCGGCGACCCGCCCGTCGCAAGGAGCACCGCGCCGAATTCCCGACTGGTGCCGTCGCCAAAGAAGAGACGGTGCGCAGCTGCGTCGAGTCTCGTGACCGGCTTGTCCAGTACCAACTCGATCGCGAGCTCCTGATAGAACGCTTGCGGATGCAGGGGAATCCACTCTTCGGGCGCGTTGCCGGCCAGGTAGTCCTTCGAGAGATTGGGACGGTCGTAGGGAGCGAGGCGGTCCGAATCAAATACCATGACCGATCCGGTGTATCACTCACGGCGCAGCATCTCGGCGGCAGCATTTCCCGCCGCACCCGCGCCAACGATGGCAATCGATGCCGGCTGCAATCTCGGCGGCTTGCCGGACGCCGAAGCCGGACGCGGAGACGCCTTCTTTTCGCCCACCACGATCCTTCCACCTCGGCGCTCGACGGACCAGCACGCGATGTCGTTTAGCGCCGGTGCTCGAACCGCTGCACCAGTTCGAAGGTCGAAGCAGGCGTGATGCCATGGGCATCGAACCGTAGTCCCGACGAGAAGACCCTCTGCGAGTGGTCCGCCGTAATGGGCACAGTTGGCCGCCACGGCGAAGATCTCGTCTCCTGTTCTCGCGACCAGCACCGGCTCGCCCGCCGCGTGACCTTGAATCATCGAGCCGTCAGCCAGCTCTGTCTCCCCGATTCCAGCGCCAAGATCGGGGCCGGTGAGCTCGCTGCTTTCCATGTTCATCTCCTCTCGACGGACGACGGCCACATCGCCGCCCGAAACAAAATGGATTTGCC
>JAHFCS010000291.1 GCA_023249395.1 Gemmatimonadota bacterium | reverse complement strand
CGCGAACACCATCGTGAAGCTTACGATATCGGTAGGGCTTGGCTCCGCGCGCTACCGGCTCGTCGCCGGCGGAGCGCTGGTCACGATGGCCCTGGCAATCTCCCTGACTCTCGCCCTGCCTTGAACAGACCCTTCAATCTTCAGCGCACTCTGGACCCGTCGTCGACTTTATCCGACGGGAAAAGAATGACGCGATCTCCGGCAGCCAGTCCGGACGTGATCTCCGCCATAGCTCCAGTGCGATGGCCGATCTCCACGCTGCGCCGCCGCGCGCGGCTATCCTCCACCACGAACACGGCCCATCCACCGCCGCGCTGAAAGAGCGCGCTCGAGGGAATCGTCAACACGTCATTGGCTGCCCAAACTGTAGCCCTGATCTCGACTCTGAATCCGTCACCGAGAGAGGCCGGCGGGTCCGGAATGTCAACCAGCACATTCACGCGCTGCTCGTCAACGCCAAGAGCGGAAACACGGGTGAATGCCGATGGCTCTATCGAGCGCACGCGACCCGCGAGTGGATGGTCGCCTCCCCATTCCACTATCTCAACTGCGTTCCCTGGATGAATGCGAACCGCATCCGACGAGAGCACGTCGGCGATTACCTCGAGAGCCGCTGCGTCACCGAGCTCGAGAATTGGCGTGCTCGCAGCGACTACTCGCTCACTTGCTTCCGGCACACGTAGAACGCGTCCGCGTACTGGCGATTGAACGCGCACTACCGATGCGCCGCCGCCTTCGGTTGGAAGCAACGCGGCCTGCGCAGCTTCCACATCAGCCTTCGCCGCGCGAGCACGCGACTGGGCCGCGGCAAGCTCTCCAGCTCTCGAACGCGAGTCGGCCACTCCCTGTTCGCGCAGCTCCGGTGAAATCGCCCCGGCCGCAAGTAGCGCTTCGCGACGGCGCTCCGTGTTCCGCGCCTGATCGAGTGCCACCTTCGCCTGGTCCACTCTCGAAGCAGCTTCGTTTCGCAGAGCTTGTGCTGATCGTAGCCGTGCGTCTGCGATACGGCGGGAAGAAGAGTCCAATGGAAGCGGGGCGATCCAGGCGACTGTCTGACCCTTTGAAACCTGATCGCCTTCGCGAAGCGTCAACCGCTCGAGCCGGCCGGCGACCGGTGCCGCAATGATGAACCGGCTGCGAACACGCGTGCGTCCATCCTCATCAATCGTCACGCTCATCGGCCCTCGCGCGGCGACGGCGGTCTCGACGTCCATTACTTCCGGGCGCAACGCGTAACCCACGATCGCCACCACGAGAATCAGTGCGGCGCCGATCGTCACTATCCGCCGCGTGATATGTGGAATCTGCATTGCTACTCCCTTGTCTTCAGCACTGAAACGAGATCCAGGTTGTAAATGCGGCGCCGCATCATCGCGCCAGCGGCTACTCCGGCTACCAGAATGACGGTCGCCGCGAACAGATACGTGTGCGGCATCACCACAACCGGAAAACGATAGAGCTCCGACTTGAAGCCGATCACTATCCAGTAAGCGAGACCGAGCCCCATCAGGAGACCGAGCGGAGTGCCGAGCACGTTGATCACCGCCTGCTCTCCGAACAGCAGCGATGCAACTTCCCGCCGTGTGAAGCCAAGCACTCGAAGACTCGCCAGCTCACGCGATCGCTCCGACAGCGCAATCCGAATTCCGTTGTAGATCACGCCGAGCGCAACCACGCAGGCCAGGCTGACGACAATCTCCACCGTGAGCCGGAGACTGTCCGCAATCTGCTTGTTGAAGCTCTCGAGCATCGCTCGGCGGGTGGCCGAGCCGCTGACACCCGGCAACTCACTCAGCCTCTGCACCACCGACGATTCCATTCCCGGCGCGATCGTCAGGTACACCCCCGTCACGACTCGCCCCTCGCCGATCATGCGATTGAGCGCATCGATCCTCATGTAGCCGCCAAGTCCGAGAAGCTCATCCGCAAGTCCGGCAACGACCTCGCGTCTGACTCTGCCTCCCTTCTCCAGAATCTCGAGTGTTACGGTGTCACCCCCCTTTACTCCAAGGATCTCGCCGAGCGCGCTGGTGAGGACTAAACCCGACGCCGGCAACAGGTAACGCTGTCCATCGCGGCCGATTATGCGCCGCAGCTCAGATCCGGGCTCGAGGCCGGTGATGACGATCGGTCGCGACCGGTGTCCCGCACGAATGCGCACCGGAGTTGCCCGGTACGGCTCGACGCGCGTGACACCGGCGATGTGAGCCACTTCGCGCGCCGCACGATACGGACGGGCCTGGCTGAAGGAAACCGTCAGATCCTCGTGCGCTACCTGAGTGAACTGCGTGTCTGCCATATAGTGCGCGGAGTCGAAGCCGAAGGTGCCCACGACAAGGATCGCAGCAGCGAGCGCTACACCGACCACGGACGCGAGCGTGCGAATCGGACGACGCTCGAGATTGCGCATGATCATTCGCATTGCAGGCGACAACAGTCCCTCAAGGCCGAGTCGCTCCATCCACAGTCGCTTGAACACCGCGGGTGCGGGTGGTCTCATTCCTTCAGCAGGCGGAAGGGACACCGCGGCACGCACACCCGAGAGCGCACCAACCACGGCTGCCGCACCGCTCACCAGCACGCCAACGACAATGAGCCACGGACTCGTGTGGTGCTCGAGCGCGGGAAATCGGAAGAACTGCGTGTACAGCATCGTGTACTTCGCGCCTGCCCAGATACCAAGCAGAGTGCCGCCGATTGACCCGATGATCACGGCTGCGATGGGATAACCAAGGAAGTGCGCCGCAATGGAGGAATTCGAATATCCGAATGCCTTGAGAGCGGCGACCTCCTCACGCTGCGTGGCGACGAGTCTCGATAGAACGATGTTGAGCAGGTACGCCGCGACCACCAGAAAGATCACAGGCATTGCCACGCCGAACACCCGAAGCTGCTCGATCTCACCGGAGACGATGTTGTTCGAGAGCTGGTCCTTACGCGGATATGCGTGGCCGCCGCCATACGGCTTGAGAATCTCATCGAGCGAAGCGATCACCTGCTGCTCGCTCGCCCCCGAGGTCAGGAGAAGGGTCACGTCATTGAAAGCGCCGTCCATATCATAGAGCGGCCCCAGCGCGTTTCTTCTCATCCAGAGTATTGCCGTGTGCTTGCTGTCGCCGAACATCCCGAGCCCTGCCGACGGAATGGCATCGTGAACGAATTCCGGCGAGAGCGCGACACCGACGACGACAAGCTCACGCCAGCGACCGTTGATCACCGCGCTCAGCGTGTCACCGGGGCCGAGCCGGTTCGCTTCGGCAAAATGCTCATTGATGAGAACCTCATCGTCCGACCGGGGAACGAGAAAACGTCCTCGGCGGATGTACAACGTGCTCTGCAAAGGCTGGCCAACGTCCGGCACCGAGACGAAATGACCGGTCGCGGATTCCGTCAGTCCCGGAACATGAAGAAGCGCGTCCACTGCGACACGAGTCTCAACGGCCGCAACGCCATCGATCTCCGAGATTCGTACCGCGACTCTCTCGGGCGCTCGTCTGAGTGACGCAAATACGTTCGGGAAGCGTGAGCTCGCATAATACTGTTCACTCGATCGCTGCATCGAGTCGAGCGTGCTCCGCATGGCAATCACCGATGCGACCCCACAAGCGACCACCGCGGCGATGGAGAGGATCTGCGCTTTCGATCGCGACAGGTCACGGAGCAGCTTGCGATTGAGCGCCTTCACCAGCTCAGCTCCTCGGGCGACGCCCTCCGGGTGTTGCGGTAATCCTCGCTGACCTGCCCGCTCGTCATCCGGATCACGCGGTCGCCCATTGCGGCGATCGCAGCATTGTGTGTGATCACCGCTGTCGTCGTGCCCAGATCGCGATTCACTCTGTCGATGGCGTGAAGAACGAGCTTTCCCGTCTCGTAATCGAGCGCTCCCGTCGGCTCGTCGCACAGGAGGACATCCGGGCGCTTCGCCACCGCGCGCGCGATTGCCACTCGCTGCTGCTCTCCACCGGAGAGCTGCGCCGGAAAG
>JAHFCS010000290.1 GCA_023249395.1 Gemmatimonadota bacterium | reverse complement strand
GGCCGGCATCATCACCGACCGTGACATCGCCGTCCGCTGCGTCGCCGAGGGACACGCGCCGACGTGCACGGTCAGCACGCACATGACCGACTCTGGGTTGCAGACGGCGGAGCCGGAAGACGATGCGGTGGAAGTCATCGCGAAGATGGAGCGCGCGCAGGTTCGGCGCATTCCGGTTGTCGACGCCGACTACAAACTTGTCGGCATCATCGCTCAGGCCGACGTTGCCAGGAAGCTTGGCCCCTCGGACCCGAAGCTGGTGGACGAGGTACTCGAGAAGATCTCGGCGCCTGTCGCGAGCGCCGGGTGATAGCACCGAGCGGCACCGCGAACGCCGAGATCGCGCGCATCTTTCGGGAGGTCGCCGATCAGCTCGAGCTGACGCGCGCGAACCAGTTTCGCATTCGCGCCTATCGAAACGCGGCACGCACGGTTGAAGAGTCCGGGCGATCGATCGCATCGCTGGCGCTCTCGGCGCCGAAAGAGCTGGAGGAGCTGCCCGGCGTGGGCGCCGACCTGGCGCGCAAGATCGTGCAGATCGTGCGCACCGGATCGCTACCGATGTTGACCACGCTCGAGCGGCGAGCGCCCAAAGGTGCGACCGAGCTGCTGCGCGTGCCGGGCATCGGGCCACGGAAGGCACGCGTGCTTGCGCAGCGCCTCCATGTGCGTTCCCTCGGGGGCCTCAAGCGCGCAGCCCGCACTGGGCGCGTGCACAAGCTGCGAGGCTTCGGCGCAAAGACCGAGAAGCGTATTCTCGAAGAGCTGGCTGCGCCCGCGGTCACCGAACGCCGCTGGCTGCGGGCCCGCGCCGCACAGTATGGCGATCCGTTGGCTGCGTACATGCGCGACGCGCCCGGCACCACGCGCGCGGAGCTCGCAGGAAGCTTCCGGCGATGCCGCGAGACGGTCGGCGATCTTGATCTACTCGTCGCGTCCGAGGACGGTCCCGCGGTGGTGCAGCACTTTCTGGCGTATCCTCAGGTTCGCAGAGTCACCGCACACGGCACGACGCGCGCCGCGATCCAGCTCACGGGCGGCCTCAACGTCGATCTGCGCGTCCTGCCGCCGGAGTCATACGGCGCAGCGCTGCATTACTTCACGGGGTCAAAAGCGCACAGCATCGCTATCCGTACGCTGGGGCGTGCCGCCGGTCTGAAAATCAGCGAGTACGGCGTGTATCGCGGCACGAAGCGCATCGCGGGCCGCGAGGAACGCGAGGTGTTCGAGGCGGTTGGTCTCCCGTGGATTCCACCGGAGCTGCGCGAAGCGCGCGGCGAGATCGACGCGGCACGGGCCGGCACACTCCCTAAGCTGGTGGAGTTGAGACATATCCACGGAGATCTCCAGGTTCACACGACCGACAGCGATGGACGGAATACACTTGAGGAGATGGCGGAGGCAGCACAGGAGCTTGGCTACGAGTACATCGCGGTCACCGATCACACGCCTACCGTGCGCATCGCCGGCGGCCTGGATCGCTCCGGGTTCCGGCGACAGATGCGCCGCATCGATTCGCTGAACGCCAGGCTGCACGGTTTCACGATCCTCAAGGGCGCGGAGGTGGACGTGCACGCGGACGGAACGCTGGACCTCAATGACGCGACGCTCGCGAAATTCGACATCGTCCTGGTGTCGCTCCACTCCTCTCTGGCTCTCCCGCCGGCGCGGCAGACGCAGCGGATCATCCGCGCCCTCCGCAATCCGCACGTCCATCTATTCGCCCATCCGAGCGCGCGGCTCATCAACAAGCGTCAGCCAGCGCGCTTCGATCTCGACGAAGTCTGCCGCGTGGCGGCGAGCGAGGGCGTCCTGCTGGAGATCAATGCGCAACCCGAGCGATTGGATCTCGATGACATCGGCTCACGCCGCGCCGTCGAGCTGGGAGCGTCGCTCACGATAGACACCGACGCGCATTCGGTGGAGGAGCTGCGCTTCATGCGCTGGGGCGTGGATCAGGCGCGTCGCGGCTGGGTAAATCGCCGGGACGTTGTGAACACACAGCCGCTGGACAAGTTGCTCGCGAGGCTCCGGGCCCGATGATCCTGGCGACAAGGCCGACTGCCGCTGGGCTCTCGAACGTGGAGATCGCCGCGCGGCTGGACGACGTCGCGAACCTGCTCGAGGAGCAGGCCGCAAATCAGTACCGGGTCCAGGCCTGGCATGGTGGCGCGGCCACCGTTCGAAATCTCGCGCGCCCCGTTCCCGATGTGCTCCGCGACGAGGGACTCGAGGGTTTGGACCGGCTCCCGGGCATCGGACCGGCGCTTGCGCGCGCCGTGCGCGAGCTCGCCGATACGGGACGCCTCTCGACGCTCGAGCGCCTGCGCGGTGAGAACGATCCGGTAGCGCTGCTCGCGACGGTCCCCGGCATCGGGCACACCTTCGCCGAGCGCATCCGCGACGAGCTCGGCATCGAATCGCTCGAGGAGCTCGAGCTGGCAGCGCACGATGGTCGTCTCCTGCTAATTGACGGAATGGGGACGAAGCGGCTGGCAGGAATTCGTGACGCGCTCGCGACGCGCCTGCGGACGCGACGCCCACGCGCAGCCATTGAAACGCTGCCTGCCGTCGCCGAGCTTCTCGACGTGGATCGCGAGTATCGCGAGCGGAACGCGGCGGGTGAGCTGCCTACGATCGCGCCGCGACGCTTTAACCCACTCGGTGAGCGATGGCTTCCAATTCTGCATACAACACGCGGGGAGCGACATTACACTGCGCTCTTCTCCAACACGCCGACGGCTCACCGGCTGCGCCGCACGCACGACTGGGTCGTGATCTACCTCGACGGTCGCGACGCCGAGCGGCAGCACACGGTCGTGACGGAGCGCAGGGGTCCTCTCGCCGGACGCCGGGTTGTTCGCGGCCGTGAGAGTGGGTGCTTTGCGCATTACGCCGTCGTGAAGGGCGACAGTCCTGCGCGCCCACGAAAAAGCGCCCGGTCACTGGTGGCGACCGGACGCGCCTGACTTGCCAGGAGTTGCGTTCCTCTGCGCGACGGTCAGCGTTGCCTGGCCTTTGCCGGAGTCTCCGCTCTTGGCAGGAAATTCTCCATCACCCAGACCTCCAGATTCACCTTGACATCGTCGATCGCCACCCGGCGGCCGTCGGGGTTCAGCCGCAGCCCCCCCGTCAGCTGACCGGCAGCGTTCAGCCCCATCCGCTGCGGCTCTCCGCCCTCGGCTGCGACACGCCACAGCTGCCATTGCCGATTCCTGTAGGGAACCTGCGCCTCTCCTTTGATACCTTTCAGAAAGACGACGTAGCGGCCGTCCGGCGTCCACGACGGCGAACCCCAAAAAGGGATCTCCTTCTCGCCGTCGACTCTGACCAACTCCCGGGCCTCTCCCCCGGCGGCTGGCATGACGAGCAGACTCTGTGACCCGCTCTCGTTCACGCCGATCAGAAGCCGTTGGCCGTCAGGCGACCTCACACCCACGTAGAGCCCTTCTTTCTGAATGACTACCGTCTCCTGGCCGGACCGTAGATCGTGGGCCACGAGGCCAGACTTCCTGACGTAAAGGATCGTGTTGCCGTCTCGGGAAAACCCGAAGCGTGGCCAGCCTCCCAAAGCCGGAAGCGGCATCAGAGAGGTGACCTGCCCCGTTTGGACATCAACTCGTATCAGGCTCTTGCCCTTCCCAGCCTCATCTGCCGGAACCACGACGGCCTTTCCGTCCGGCGTCCAGCGTAGGCTACCCGACCCGATTGTCCTCTCGCCAACCCGAAGCTCTCGCTCCTCGCCCGTATCCATTGAGCGGATGATCACAGCCTGGCTTGGCTCACTGGAGACAATGCCAGCGAGCGAGCGTCCATCGGGAGACCAGTCTGACCCGCGCATGTTGCCGTGCCGGAATGCAGATTGTGACGGTGAGATCGCGTTTCCACCGGCCGGGTCGAGTTCGGCAAGCTGGACGCCCCAAATGTTGTTGTTGACCCCGTAGTAGAAGGCACCCGCGCGGGTGAACCCCATGGGCAGGAAGCCCCAG
>JAHFCS010000289.1 GCA_023249395.1 Gemmatimonadota bacterium | reverse complement strand
TGAATCAACCGGCGCTCGTAATCATCCAGCACCTCCGCCAGCGACGCTCCATCCGGCATTTCACCGCCAATCGCCGCCGTGGGGGTCGCGGACGACGAGCGATCCTCTCCCCACGACCGCGATTCCGAAGTGGGATCCGACGGCGCAGCGGCGGGACGAAGCACGTCGAGCACCCGCGCTGCCGTTACTTCCGCGCCCGGCTGCATGATCGACAGCCGCTCGACGATGTTGGCCAGCTCGCGAACGTTTCCCGGCCACGGGTAACGCTTCATCGTCTCGAGCGCTTCTGGTGTCCACGCCGGCGGAAGCTGGCCTGTGCGCTTGAAGTGCAGGAGAGAGAAGTGACGAACGAGAAGCGGCACGTCGCCCTCTCGCTCACGCAATGGAGGCAGCGCGAGCGGAATCACGTTGAGCCGGAAGAACAGGTCTTCGCGGAACATCCCCTGCTTCACGGCTCGCGCGAGGTCGTGATTAGTGGCGGCGATGATGCGTACGTCAACGCGCACGGGATGGGTGCCGCCCACGCGGTGTATCTCTTTTGCCTCTATCGCGCGCAACAGCTTTGCCTGGGCGTCGGCGCTGAGGTCGCCGATCTCGTCGAGAAAGAGAGTTCCGGTGTGAGCCAGCTCGAAGCGTCCGATGCGCGTCTGTGTTGCGCCGGTAAACGCGCCCTTCTCGTGGCCGAACATCTCGCTCTCGACGAGGTCGCGCGGAATTGCGGCGCAGTTGACGCGAATGAACGGCCGGTCGCGACGCGTGCTCGCATCGTGTATTGCGCTTGCGACCAGCTCCTTTCCCGTTCCGGATTCTCCAGTGATCAGAACGCGTGAGTCGCTCGCCGCAACCCGCCCGATGAGCTCATCGACGCGTTTCATTTGGGGGCTCTCGCCGACCAGGTCGCCGGCAAGACCGAGCTCTTCCCGCAGCTCTCGGGCGACGCGGCGTGACTGCCGCAGCTCGAGCGCCGCGCCGATGGCGAAAAGAACGCCTTCGGGGGTGAGGGGCTTCTCGAGGAAATTGATCGCTCCGAGCTTCGTCGCGGCGACTGCGTCACTGAGGCCGGCGCGGCCGCTCATCATGATCACCGGAAGGTCGACGTGCTTTTCCTTCAGATGCTGAAGCGTCGCCATGCCGTCCATCTCGCCCGGCATCATGAGATCGAGCAGTACTACATCGGGATCGTCTTCATCGGCGCGCGCCACGCCCTGGGCGCCGCTCGCCGCATCGATTACCTGGTGGCCTTCAGCGGCGAGAAATGCGCCGACCATCCGGCGAATGTTTGGCTCGTCATCAACGATGAGGACCGTTGCCACGCGTTATCAGGTGGCCGTGGGGTCACCGGGCGGGCCGGACGCGGCGGGAAGCGCGTGGCCGCCTCGCGTCTCGCTCAGGAGCTTCGTCGTGAACCGCTGTCCCTCGGAAATTCTCTCGATCTCGACAGCGATCGCGTCAACCGCCTGCTCGATGCGCTCCAGGCGATTCATCACCTCGCCAGGTATCTGCGGCTTCCTGGACTCGTTCTCCACGCGGGCTGCCATGGCCTTTACCATCGGCCGTCCGACGACGATCGCGATGACCATCGCGAAGAAGCCCAGAGGAACGAACAGGCCGATCATCTCGGGACCCACTAGTTGGCGCTCCTCGAAGTCACAGGCAGCTCGCGCGCCTCTTTGGTCTCACTCAAAAGCTTCGTCGTGAAACGCTGTCCTTCGGAGATACGCTCGACCTCGACCGAGATCGCGTCGATCGCGTTTTCCATTCTTTCCAGACGGGCGGAGACGTCGCTCGGTATTTGCGGCGCTGCACTTTCTCTGTCCCATCGTCGAACCACTCCGCGGATATATGGGACGCCCAAGGCTATGATCGTGATCATCGCGAAAAAAAAGATTGGGACGAGCACCTCTTTACCTCCCATATGCTCAACTCCTTGCCTTTGATCCGGCCTCGACCGGCAAAATGAACCGGACGCGTGTACCCTTTCCCAACGTACTTGTGGCTTCCACGGTTCCATCATGTGCCAGCACCGCCTGTCGCGCAATCGCCAGTCCCAGTCCCGTGCCACCGGGCTTGCTGGTTACATACGGATCCCAGACTTCGGCCAGCTGGGCGGGGTCGATCCCGGCACCGTCGTCACTCACCGCTATCTCGATCGCGTTCCTTTTTCCATTTCGTATGGAGCGGGCTTCGACCGTGATAGTTCCCTTGCCGCCGCACGCGTCCACCGCGTTGAGCACGACGTTCGACAAGGCACCACTCAGCGCGTCGTGGTGTCCGATGATTGGCGGAAGACGATCGTCGATGTGAGTGACGATCTCGATCCCGGGCGGAAGCGATGCAATCGCAGAGTGGCGCACCAGCTCGGCGACGTCGATCTCGGCTACGGGTCCTTCCGGCAATCGCCCGAACGCGGAAAAACTCCTGGCGATCCGCTCGAGCCGCTGCGATTCCATTGCGAGCACTTCGACGGTATCCCGCATCTCGGGCGGAGCCTCTCGCTTGAGACGATCCACAGCGAAGCGAATGGGAGTGAGAGGATTCTTGAGCTCGTGCGCGACGCGTCTCGCGCTTTCGCGATAGGCGCGCAGCCGCTCGGTTTCGGCAGTGCGCCGGCGTCCCGCGTCAAGAGCGGTCGCCATCTCGCGCATCCTGCGGCGCAGAGTCGCGAACTCCGGTGCGCCTCGCGCGGGCTGCTGACTGGGTGGCGGCAGAGACTCTCCCGCGCCGATCAACGCTGTCCAGCGTACTAGCTCGTCCAGCGGTCTGCTCAATTGACGGCTGAGGTGGCCCGCGACGCGTGAGGCGGCGACGCCGAACACAATCAGCGCGAGTATTCCAACGACGGCTACCACGCGCGCCGAACGGCCGGCGAGAAAGCTGTAGCGCCGCGCCTGCTCGAGCGAGCTTCTGAGCTCGCGCTCATGCTCGTCTACGAGCACTCGCTCGGCTGGCGTCAAAGGGGCCACTCGCACCGCGGTGATGGCTCGTTGTCCCGAGGCCGCGACGCTTTCCCACGCCGCCCGGCCGCTGACGAGCGGCAGTGCCGTGCTCACGGTTCCACTCCAGAGAAGCGTCAGAAGAGCGGCCGGCACGATCGCGAACAGCGACAGGATGAGAATGAGTCGCGTACGGAAGCGCAGTTGCTTCATCACAATTACGGTATAAATTACCTGTCTGGACGCGACTTCGAGGATTCGGGGGATTGAGCGGCTGCCCAAAGGGCTGCTGGCTGTCCCCGCCAGGACCTGAAGACGCGTTGCCCGCGGCACGACGCCGCGGGAACATCTCGGCTGGCGAAACATTCCCGCGCTTACCGCGCGGATCGCAGCCCGTACTACTGACAACCTTTAATGACATTCCGCACCCCGCGGACCGCGCCCACATCCTCGCGCCGTCCCATCGCCCCAATCCACCGGGGCCCCCAGGCAGTATCGCAGCAGCAGGTTGGCATCCCGATCCACCACGCACCGAACGCCGCACTTCTCATTGATTTCGACAACGTCACGATGGGGATCCGCTCCGATCTTCAAACGGAGCTGAAGAACCTCCTCGCGTCCGACATCATCAAGGGAAAAGTCTCCGTTCAGCGCGCCTACGCGGACTGGCGCCGCTATCCGCAGTACATCGTTCCGCTCGCCGAATCATCGATCGACATGATCATGGCGCCCGCATACGGATCGGCGAAGAAGAATGCAACCGACATCCGGCTCGCAATCGACGCGCTCGAGCTTGTCTTCGTCCGTCCAGAGATCGGGACCTTCATCCTCCTCTCCGGCGACTCCGACTTCTCGAGCCTCGTCATCAAGCTCAAGGAATACGGCAAGTACGTCATCGGCGTCGGCATCCGCGAATCGTCGAGCGACCTGCTCGTCATGAACTGCGACGAGTACTACAGCTACAACTCGCTCGCCGGTCTGGTGAAGAGCGGCGACGAGGAGATCGTCAAGCACGATCCATGGGAGCTCGTCTCCGAGGCCGTACAGCGCATGAAGC
>JAHFCS010000288.1:3328-3995 GCA_023249395.1 Gemmatimonadota bacterium | reverse complement strand
CAAGCCGAATGGCGGTCATGCGCCTGGCCCTACGATCGTCCTGGTCCACGGTACGCCGACTCTCAACACCGTCTACTGGACTGAAGATCGCCCGGACTCATTCTGTCTTCAGATGGCGTCGTTGGCCGGAGCGAAATCGGGAGACGTCATTGCATTCGGCCACACGCACCTTCCCTGGCACCGAGAGGTGGATGGAATCCACTTCGTGAACACCGGAACGGTCGGCAGGCCGAAGGACGGCGACTGGCGAGCCGGCTTCGTCGTGCTCGACGCCGGCGACGGGAAAATCGGCGTCGAATTCATCAGAGTCGAGTACGATGTCGAGAAAGCATTTCGCGCAATAAAGGACAGCGATCTGCCCGACGATCTCGCCGAGTTTCTTCGGACAGGAAAGCGGCCGTAGTCCCAAGGCGGGCCGGACACGGCTTCAGAATCCTTTCAGTGCCTCGACGAACCTCGTCAGAAAGTGGTTTGCCTGGTACCCGTCGAGCACGCGATGATCGATTGTGAGCGTGACATAGCACATCGGCCTGATCACCATCTCTTCCTTTCCGTTCACATCCTCGGCAACGACGCGGCGCTCGAGCTTCCCTACCCCGAGGATTGCGGACTGCGGCTGGTTGATCACGATCGGCGTGGCGACGAGACTCCCGCTGACCCCGTGATT
>JAHFCS010000288.1:0-3318 GCA_023249395.1 Gemmatimonadota bacterium | reverse complement strand
GGTCGAGGCTGCCGTTGCGAGCGCGCCCGGTGAGATCCTGAAGACGCTCGGCGATGGCGAAGAGGTCGAGGTCCTGAGCCTTTGCGATCACGGGAACGATGAGCCCGCCGGATCCGAGAGCGGTCGCGATGCCAATGTTGTAGTCATCGAGGATCTCGAGGGCATCATCGTGCCAGCGGCTGTTGGCTTCGGGGACGGCCCGCAATGCCTCGACAGCAGCCTTCACGAAATACGCGGTGTACGTGAGCTTTGTACCGCGAGACTCGAATTCCGCGCGGTTGGCGTCGCGATGTGCGACAACGGCGCTCAGGTCCGCGTCGAAGACGCTGGTCACGTGCGGCGCCGTGTCGAGCAGGCTCCGCACCATGTGCTGAGCGATGTTGCGCCGCATCTGCGTGTGAGGCACCATCCGCCCCGGAATCCCGGAGGACGACTGCTGGGCGCCTCGCTCCGACTGTTTCTCGGCGATGAAATCCATCACGTCCTGGTGGGTGATTCGTCCGCCCTTGCCAGTGCCGGTGATTTGCGACGCATCGAGATGATGTTCCTTCAGCAGCCTCCGCACAGCCGGACTCAGCTCTCCCGATGCCGCGGCCGAAGGCGCGCTGCTCTGGCCGGTGCGGACCTTTTCAGACCCATCCGCCTGCGGCGAGCTATCGACAGGCCTGGCCGCTTCACCGCCGATTTCGATCCTGCCGAGGATCTCACCCGGCTGGATCTGCTCACCTTCCTGTTTCAGAATCGCCGCCAGAACTCCGCTCGCGGGAGACGCGACTTCCATGTTCACCTTGTCGGTGCTGATCTCGAGCAGCGGCTCGTTCTCGGTGACGTGGTTGCCGACGACCTTGAACCACGTCGCGAGATAGGATTCGGTTCCCTCGGATTGGCCCGAGGGAATCGTGACGTCCACCGTTGTCGCCATTCCGGTCACGCCTCGAGGACTTCCGTCATCCACTCGGCGATCGAGTCGACGCCGGGAACGACGGCTTCCATCAATCCGAAATTGTGCGGCACCGGAATGTCGGGTATCGCAAGCCGGTTTATGGGCGCGTCAAGATTGAAGAACGCGTGCTGAGCGACGACAGCAGCGACCTCGGCGCCAAAGCCGGCGGTGATGCCGTCCTCGTGTACGATGAGACAGCGGCGCGTGCGAGAGACTGAGTCAAGGACCGTCTTCGCGTCCCACGGCGAAATCGTGCGCAGATCGATGATCTCGATGGATGCGCCGGTCTTCTTCGCCGCCAGCTCGCATCGCTCGACCATCGCGCCCCATGTGACGACCGTCAGAGCGTCGCCCCTCCGGACGATCTTCGCGCGGCCCATCGGCAGGACGTAGTCGTCGCCCGGATAAGGTCGCCGCGCCGACGGTCCATCGAGCAGATGCCGGTGCTCGAAGAAGATTGTCGGATTGTTGCTGCGGAGCGCTGCGCGCAACAGACCAACCGCATCCTCAGCGTTCGAGGGAAAGCACATCTGCCAGCCGATCGCATGCGCCCACATCACCTCGCCCGAAACGCTGTGCCATGGATCACCCACTTTCGCGAATCCGCCCGGCATCCTGACGACGATCGGCGCGGCGAACCTGTTTGCGGTTCTCCACCGCATCGTGCCGCAGTTATTGAGCTGCTCGGTCGCGGGGTCGGCGTATTTCCGAAACTGAATCTCGGCGACGGGCATGAGCCCCGCGATCGCCATCCCCACAGCGCGTCCGACTATTCCCTCCTCGGAAAGACTTGTGTCGAAGACTCGCTTGTCACCGAACGTATCCTGCAGTCCCATCGTCGCGGCGTGGACACCGCCCTTGGGTCCGACGTCTTCGCCGAACACCAGGACGCGCGGGTTGATACGGAGCTCGTGCTCGATGGTGCGCCGAATTGCGGTGAGCATGTTGGTCCGCTGCGCCTCGGGCTGCGGCTCGTCGGTCGAGGTCGGCAGCTCGTAACCCAGCGGCGCCATTCCGCCGACTTGCTGAAGCTCGGGTTTTCCGTCGGGTCCGTCTTCGGCGAAGCGATATCGCGTGACGCGAGCCGGATCCGGTTCGGGGCGGGCCAACGCACCGTCGAGCGCGGCTCTCACATCGCGCACAGCACGCGATTCGAGCTCGGCGAATTCTTCCTCCGACATCACCGCCGGAATCAGGTACTTCTTCAGTTTCGGCAGGGGATCGCAGGCCTGCTCCTCGGCAAGAAATTCAGGTGATTTGTAGGTCTGAGTGTCCTGACCCGAGTGTCCGCACAGACGTGGCACACGGAGACGCAGCAGCGCGGGCCCTTTTCCGTCGCGGACGTGACCAATCATTTCCTCGAAGAGGTGCGCCGCCTCGGCCGGCTCGCTGCCGTCGCCCTCGCGGACGTACAAATTCTGAAAGGACGCCAGGTTCGCCGCGATGTTTCCGCCCGGTGTCTGAAGACTCCCCGGCACAGAGATACCGTATCCGTTGTCCTCGATGTAGAAGAGAATCGGCAGCTTGAGAGTGGTCGCGATGGTGAGCGCGGACCAGAACCCGTTTGTCGCTACCGATGCCTCTCCTCCGAGAACGACGGTAATCGATCGATCGTATGACCGGTCGCCGATCACGTCACGATAGTACGTGATCGCCTGCGCCCATCCTACGGATGGTGTGAATTGCGACCCGACGTCTCCCGACATCGGGAGAACGATCGGTCCTTTTTTGTTCGGAAGATTGCACACGACGCCGATGTCGCGGCCGTCGCTGAATCCGCCGGATTTCCTGAGGGGACCGGCGAATGCATCTTCGAGCGTCAGGCCGAGACTGAGCAGCAGAGGTCGCGAGCGATAGTACGCGCCGGCGGCGTCATGCTCTCCGTCGATCATCGATCCGAGAATGATCTGGGCGAGATCGTGGCCGCGAGCCGAGAACTGGTAGACCACCTTCTTCTCGGGTATGAGGCGATTCTCTTCCGTGTCGTCGAGACCGCGCGACGCGAGAAGGAGGTAGGCGATGCGCTTCCAGTCGAGGCGCGGGTTGACCGCGCTCGCGACGGTAGTGCCTGATTGAGGGGTGAGGGTGCCGGTCATTCCTTGAGAATCATTGGATCATTCATCTGCGAAGAATGAGCAGGAAAGTTACTCGCTACTATGCGGCGCGGAGAACCCAGCGAATGTCGGAGAGACTGAAAGGGCGCCCATGTTCTGGCATGGGCGCCCGGGTTACACGTTCTCGCCCCAGACGTGGCGACGATCGCGGCGGGACTTCAGGACGATTCGCCAATCAATGGCATTCGAGTGGCCCGGTAGTGCAGCCGGTTCCGGTCGAGGCATCGCATTTGTCCGAACAGCAATCAGCGTTGACGGTAC
>JAHFCS010000287.1 GCA_023249395.1 Gemmatimonadota bacterium | reverse complement strand
TTCGCTGGCCCGATTGACCGGGCAGGTCCGGCTCCGCGCGCTTTTGCCGATCGGCCTCCTCGTTTCCGTCATCGCGGCGCCTGTCGTGTTCTCGCTCGCGGCCCGCGTGCCCAACGTCAAGGAGGAGCTGCTCTTCCCCGACGAGCCTCGAAACCTCCCGGAGTACCACGTCGAGGCCGGCTACGATACCGATCCCGACACGCTCGGCGCCCACGTCGCCAGCATCACGCTGTACCTCGCCGACCCGAGCGTTCTGGTGCGTTACGACCGCCTCAACGTCCTCATGGTCACCTTCGACACGCGGCCGACGTTGGTGGAGGGACGTCTGTTTGTTCAGGGCACCGGCTGCTCCTACAACACACCTTCTGGAACGACGGTGACCGATCGCGATATCCTGCCGCTCGTTCGAGCTCCGGGGTGCGTGCCGCTTCATGGGCAGCCCCGTGGCACGCTCGAGCTCAGCGTCAGGTTCGAGGGGCGCGGGCGCGTGGGCGTCCTGGCCCGACTGCCCCCGCAGCCGACCGCGGATCCGGCCACGATCTACGCCTCCGAGAAACAGGCCCGTGCGTTGTTTCGCCCCGCGCTGCTCGGATCGTACGGGTTGACGCTGGGGAAAAAGGGCCCGCGCCGCGTCGAGCTCCTCAACTACGTCTGGCAGCTCGCACCGAGGCCGTGGTGGATCTGGGCGGCGCTCGGTATCGTGAGTGTTCTGATTGCGGCAGGCATTCGCGTGTTTCCCTGGACGAGGACCGCGAGCGCGCCAAGCCCGCTTGCGGCGGGATTCGGCGCCTCCTGCTTTGCCGCAGCAATCGCTCTCGCCTACGTCGTCCTGGTGCCGCCATTTCAGGCGCCCGACGAGCCGGATCATCTGCTGACGTACGCGGGCGTATCGGGACGACCCGAGCTTCAGCGCGCGGCCGAGGACTGGGCGCGACTGATGCACTTTCAGCGCATCAGGTACCATCCGCTCCAGAAGTTCCGTGAAGCCGACATCGGCCACCCCCACGCGGTCCCATGGGATGCCGATGTGTTCGCCGAGAACGTCGCCGCCAGAAGCGTCACCACCTTTCGCTTGTGGACGACGCTGGGCCGCGTGATGACGCCCCTCACCGTGCAGCGAACGCTCATGACGCTGCGACTGGTCAACGCAGCGATCTTCGCGATCGCCGTCGGACTGGCCTGCGCGCTGGCGGTCTGGTGCACGGAAGCGCCCGGTGCGCCGCTCGCCTGCTTCACGTTTCTCTTCGTCCCGACCTTGCCGTTCTTCGCGATGCACGTGTCCGAATTCGCGGTGCTCTCGTCAACCTACGTGATGCTGGCGGCGGGAACGCTCATTCTGTTTCTCGGCGGCCGGCGGAATCAGTACGCCGGATGGATCTTGGGCGTCAGCGGCGGTCTCTTGATGACCAGCGGCCGCAGCGCCGTCCCCGTGGTTCCCGTCCTCGTCGCGGCTCTGGCCGGTCGCGTGATCCTCGGCGAAGAAGGCGCGACCTCGCGTCGTGACGCCGTTGCACGCGCTGCGACGTTCTGGTCGGGCATCGTCGCGGGCGCCCTCGTGTTCTGGCTCTGGAGCACGCCTCCGTACCGGCAGCAGCTCGCGAAACTCACGGAGGCAACCGAGTTTTCGTTCCCGGCCCGATGGGTCGATTCGGCCGGAGTCCTTCTCGCGGTGGCCGCCATGACCGGCGTGATCGGCTTCGCCTGCGAAATCGCCCTCGCACGGGCCCGCCCACTGATATCGCGTCGTGCCGTCGACGCCGTGGTCCGTGTCGTGGCCCGAGGCGCGGCGTTGGCGGTGATCGGTCTCATGCTCGGCACGCTGGGACAGATCCTTCCGCACGCGATCGCCGCCCCTCCGGCGCCGTGGGATTACGTGTCGGACGTGCTCTGGACAGCCGCGACAGGCCTTCGGCTCCATGATCCCGACATGTATCTCTCCTCTTCCTTCTGGCTTGGATTCGGATGGCTCGAAACAGTGCCGCCCACACCTCTGGTCGTCACGCTGACGACGATGACCGGGCTGGCGATGGCGGCGCTGCTCTGGCACCTGGCCGAGCAGCGTGATGCGCGGCGGGTGGCGCTGGGAACGATCTATGTGGTGGGCTGGTGCGGAGCGCTGATCCTGTACGCCTTGTCGGCACACTCGATGTCTCGAGTCCTGGTGGGGCGGTACTTGATCGGGCTGTATCTCGCGGTGTTAGTGATCGCGTGGAGCGGTCCGCTGTTGACGCCGGCGTCTCCCGCGGACGATAAACGGTGGCCGCGGTGGCTGCCCGCAGCGCCTCGAGCCGCCGTGCTGCTGACGCTCTGCGGCGCTGTTCATGCCTACTGCCTCTCGTTCATCGTTTCGAGGTACTTCTGAATGATCGTTCACCGGAACGCGCCGGCGTTTCGGTGCCGGAATGCGACGACCTCTGTCTTGAGGGACTCAAAGCGCCTGCCGTTTCGGTCCGGCGCCGGAACATAACCGAGCGCCAGGAGCTGCGACGAGACGAAGCCGCGCGTCAACTCTGGATAGGCCCCATCCGAGGAAACGACGACGAGAATCGAATCCGTCGGCCGCCGCCCTACCAGGTAGCGCAAGTAAGAGCCGTAGTTCGACGGCAGGAAGTCTGGTCGAACGAGAGGCAGGCTGACATATGCTGTGAATGCCGACTGCGGATCTGCGTCCGGATACCGCTCGGCGAGCTTGAGCAGCGGCGCGCGCACCCGCATAGGGAGCCGCGCCGCGAGCCCCGCGATGAATCGATGCTCCGCCGCCTGGATCAGCGAGCCACGTACCACCGAAGGCGAATCGAAGTAGAAGTAGTAGCCGCGCGCCAGGATCGCGCTGCGATACTGACGGACGGGACGGAATCCAAGGGGCGGGTCACCCAGATGCGGCAGCCGCACCAACAGGCCGACGAAGAGGAGCAGCGCGAGCCCAATGACCGTCGCCTTAGCCATCCTTCTCCTCTCCTTTTCCTACACGAGCGGCCGGAACACGTCGTCCCGATGCCGCTCGTAGTCGCCGCGCGTGAGCAGCTTTTCCAGCCACACATTCAGCACGATAAACAAATAGCGGCTCCCCATTTCCTGCAGGCGCAGCGACGACTCGCCGAGCTCCCGCCCCGTCCAGGAAATCGGAATCACTTCATAGGTGAAGCCGCGCACGATCGCTTTCAGCGGCAGCTCGACGGTCAGGTTGAAGTGCGGCGACAGCAGCGGCCGGCAGCCTTCGACGACATCGCGGCGATAGCCCTTGAAGGCGTTGGTGACGTCGTTGTACTTGATCCCGAAGAGCACCCGGATCAGCAGGTTCGACAAGCGATTGACGACGAATTTGAAGCGCGGATACGCCTGCACGCGGGCGCCGGCCATCCACCGCGATCCGAATGCGCACTCGGCCTTGTCTTTCAGAACATGGTAGTACGAGACGACGTCCTCGGGATCATCCGATCCGTCCGCCATCATGATGATGACGGCGTCGCCCGCGAAGTGATCGAGACCGCATCGCACTGCGTAGCCGAAGCCGTGACGGCCATCGTTGGTCAACAGCCGGACGCAGGCGTCCTCTCGACTATGTGCACCCACTTCGTCCGCCGTCTTATCCGTGCTGCCATCGTCGACAACGAGAATCTCGTAATCGATCGCCGCATCCGAAAGCCGCCGGCGCAGCACGCCGAGCGTTTCGCTGATGTTGCCGGCCTCGTTCCGCGCGGGAATGACCAGCGATAGCTTCATCGTTCGATGGCCGCATCCTCGAGGACCATGCTCTGAAGGATCTCGTCGATCGAGACCGAGATGTTCCAATCAGGGTAGTCGCGCGTGAGGCGGGTGAGATCGCTGATGTAGCAGATGTGGTCTCCGACCCTGTTCACCTCGACGTACTCGACGGTCATGCGCTTCCCTGTAAACGACTCGAGTCGGGCGATCGCCTCGAGCACCGAGATGCTGTTCTGCCGCCCGCCGCCAATGTTGTACACGGCGGCCACGCGAGGCGCGCGGTGACACACCTCGAAGAAGCGGCACACATCGAGCG
>JAHFCS010000286.1 GCA_023249395.1 Gemmatimonadota bacterium | reverse complement strand
GATCCTCGGGAGAAGCCCGATCTTCACACCCGAAGTGATCGACGACATCCACATCAAGGCGCAGCTCGGCCGCTATCGCATGCGCGGCTTCTCGATGTTCAAGAAGGTGCCGTCGTGGGATGATTTGACCTTCTTGCCGGGCACGCTCACGCGCTTCGTGATCGAGGGATACCGCGAGAAATGCCTGACCGAGACCGTGCTCGGCCCGAGGGCCAAGCGGCCGCTGGTGCTCGACATCCCGGTCTACATCACCGGCATGAGTTTCGGCGCCCTCTCCTACGAAGCCAAAATTGCGCTCGCACGTGGCGCCACGATGGCCGGCACGGCGACGTGCTCGGGCGAAGGCGGCATGATCCCGGACGAGCGACGCTACTCGTCGAAGTGGCTGTACCAGTGCATCCAGTCGCGCTACGGTTTCAATCCGCACCATTTGCAGCTCGCGGATGCGTGCGAATTCTTCATCGGCCAAGGTTGCAAAGTCGGACTGGGCGGCCACCTGATGGGCCAGAAAGTCACCGACCAGGTCGCAGAGATGCGCTCGCTGCCGGCCGGAATCGATCAGCGCTCGCCGGCACGTCACCCCGATTGGCTCGGGCCGGACGACCTTTCGTTGAAGATCGACGAGATCCGCGAGGCGACCAACGGCGAGATTCCGATTCAATTGAAGCTTGGCGCCGCGCGCGTATACGACGACGTGCGCATGGCGATCAAGACCGGGCCGGACAGCATTTACATCGACGGCATGGAAGGCAGCACCGGCGCCGGCCCGCATATCGCCACCGAGGAGACGGGCATTCCCGGCATCGCCGCGATACGCCAGGCGCGAAAAGCGCTCGACGATCTCGGCAAGTCCGGCGAGATTACGCTGGTCTATGCCGGAGGTATCAGAAATGGCGGCGACGTCGCCAAGGCGCTCGCGCTCGGCGCGGACGCAGTTGCAATCGGGCACGCCGCGCTGATCGCCCTTAACTGCAACAAGGACATTCCCGAAGCCGACTATCCAGCCGAAGTCGGCGTCAAAGCAGGTTACTGCTATCACTGTCACACTGGGCGCTGCCCGGTCGGCGTCACCACCCAGGATCCGGTGTTGCGGGCGCGTCTAGATCCCGACGAAGCGGCCGAGCGCGTTTACAATTTCCTGCACACGCTGACGCTCGAAGCGCAAATGATGGCGCGCGCCTGCGGCAAGACGAACGTGCACTCGCTCGAGCCGGAAGATCTCGCGGCGCTGACGATGGAAGCGTCCGCGCTGGCGATGGTGCCGCTCGCCGGAACGCAGCACACCGTCGGACGGCCCGACATGACCCGGTACTAGGAGACGCGAATGGCGAAGGAAGTCACTGCGGCGAACCAGACGGCCAAGCAGCAGAAGCGGCGCGAGAAGGAAATCGGGCAGCACATTGGTTACCGCTACGACGTCAATCTGGTACCCGACTACGGGCGACTGACGCCGTTCCTCAGGACGTACATGGAGACAATGGGCTGGAAGGACTTGAACTGGCTCGAAGACGTGCACCTGGGCTACGAGGAAGGTCGCGCCGCAGTGTTCGACCGCAACGTCAACGGCTGGGTGACCGTGCCGGAGAGCATGAAACTGCCCGACGATCAGCACGACCGGGACATGCTCGCGCGCGAGCTGCTGATTAAGTTTCAGATGTCGCAGCGTCATCCGATGGTAGATTTGCGCAAGGCGCACAAGAAGTTCTAGCGTCCTGATCTGATTCAACGATTCGATCAGGAATTGGCGGAAGCCATATGCCAATCGCGCTGATTCGCCACGCCCTGTTCGCGCCGAAGCGGCCGCGGCGACACCTGCCTGCTCCGACCGAGCTCAAGAGATCGTACGACGTTGTGATCGTCGGCGGCGGTGGACACGGGCTAGCGGCCGCGTACTACCTGGCGCGCTACCACGGCATCAGGCGCGTCGCCGTTTTGGAAAAAGGTTATCTCGCGAGCGGCAATACTGCTCGCAACACCGCTGTGGTGCGCGCGAATTACGTGACGCCTGGGTCGGTCCGCTTCTATGCCGAATCGGTCAAGCTGTTCGAGAATCTTAGCGCCGAGTTGGACTTCAACATTCTGTTCTCGCAGCGCGGTCAGCTGACGCTCGCGCATACCGACGCCGCGATGCGCGGTTTTCGGCTCCGCGCGGAAGTCAATCGCCGCTGCGGCGTGGAGTCGGTGATGATCGGGTCCGGCGAGATCGCGAAGCTCGTACCGACACTGAATCTCGTGCCGGCCGAGCGCTATCCGGTGCTTGGCGGGCTATGGCATCCGCCCGGGGGCATCGTACGCCATGACGCCGTGGCATGGGGTTACGCGCGGCGGGCAGCCGAGCGCGGCGTCGAGATCCACCAAAGGACGGAGGTCACGGCCGTCCATGTGGATAACGGGCGCGTGGTCGCCGTGCAGACGAATCGTGGCAGGGTCGCCTGCGGCGCTGTCGTTCAGGCCGTGGCGGGATCGAGCTCGCTCGTCGCAGCGCTGGCGGGACTGCGGCTTCCCATCGTCACGTACCCGCTGCAGGCGATGGTGACCCAGCCACTAAAACCCTTCGTCGACCCGCTGGTCAGCTCGCCACAGTTTCACGTGTACATCTCCCAGACGCCGCGCGGCGATGTGGTGATCGGCGGCGGGTCCGATCCGTATCCGCTCTATGGCACGCGCGCGACGCTCGATCTCAAGGAGAGTCTCATCCAGCACACGATCGAGCTATTCCCGTGTCTCGCCGGAGCGAAGCTGCTGCGCCAGTGGGCGGGAATCGCCGACATGACACCGGATTACAGCCCGATCATGGGGAAAACGGAGGTCGCGGGATACTATCTCGACGCCGGCTGGGGTACCTGGGGCTTCAAGGCGACGCCGATCTGCGGCAAGGCGATGGCTGAGCTCGTTGCCACCAACGAGACTCCCGGGCTGATCGGCGCGTTTGGGGTCGATCGTTTTCGCACGTTCCGGCTCGTGAACGAGATGGGCGCCACCGCCGCCAGCCACTGAACGCGGACCTGCGATGAAGCTCATCCCCTGTCCGCTCAACGGGCTGCGCAACGTCAACGAGTTCGCCTATGGCGGCGACGTACTCGAGATGCCAGCGACAAGTGCGTCCGACGACGCGTGGATCGATTACATCTTCACGCGCGAGAACAAGGCGGGTCTGGTGCGGGAATGGTGGTTTCACATCCCGACGTCATACTGGTTCATTCTTGAGCGTGATACGGTGACCGATACGGTCATACGCTCGTATCCGGCTGATCAGGTGTTCAGCCGTCGTATCGACTTCCCGCCGCGGCGCGAGTCGTGACTAGCAGCGTGAATCGTCTGGCGGCACCGTTCGGGACGCGGCTCGATCGCACGCGCGTGATCCGATTCCAGTTTGAGAGCCGCGCCTACGAGGGATTCGCGGGCGACACCATCGCGAGCGCGTTGGCGGCAAATAATGTCTGGGTCCTGTCGCGTTCGTTCAAGTACCACCGGCCGCGCGGCATCCTGTCGATGGCGGGTCACGACGCAAACACGCTGGTCCAGCTCCCCGACGAGCCGAATGTACTCGCTGATCTTCATCCGATCACGGAAGCGCTTGAGGTTCGCGCACAGAATACCAACGGGCCACTTGAGCGCGACCGCGACGCCATTATCGGATCGTTCGGGCGTTTCCTGCCGGCCGGGTTTTACTACCAGGCGTTCTACAAGCCGCGCGGCGCCTGGCGTTTCTGGGAGCGGTACATCCGGCGCAAGGCGGGTCTTGGCCGCATCGATCTCTCATCGCGCGAACACGCGTACCGCGACAAGCAGTTCCTTTTCTGCGATGTCGCCGTGGTGGGTGGCGGCCCCGCAGGTCTATCTGCCGCGCTGCAAGCCTCGCGCTGTGGCGCAAGCGTGCTCCTGATCGACGAACATCCCCGACTTGGCGGTGCATTGAACTACGCGCGTTTCGATCCCGAGGGATGCAAGGCCGGGGAGGTTCGCGCGAGGATCGTAGGTGAAGCGGAATCGGATCAGCGAATTCGAGTACTCTCGAACGCCA
>JAHFCS010000285.1 GCA_023249395.1 Gemmatimonadota bacterium | reverse complement strand
CTGAAAAGGGGCTCGCGCTTTTCGTTTTCAGTTTTCTTTCAATAGAGGTGCCGAGTATTCAGGACACAACAAAACGGGTGCGCGTGAACAGGCAGATTCGAATCAGCCCGCTCCGCGTGATTGCCGCCGATGGCGCGCAGCTTGGAATCATGGATGTGGACTCAGCACTGGCCGCGGCGGTAGAGCAGGGGTTGGATCTAGTGGAAGTCGCTCCGTTGGCTCGTCCGCCGGTCGTCCGCATCATGGACTACGGCAAGTTCAAGTTCGAGCAGGCCAAGATGGCGCGGCAGGCGAAAAAGAAGCAGCACGTGATCCATCTCAAGGAAGTGAAGTTCCGTCCTGGAATCGAGGAGCACGACTTCGCCACAAAGACGCGGCACGCCCGCGAGTTCCTGGCGGAAGGAAACAAGGTGAAGGTGACGCTGATGTTTCGCGGGCGTCAGATCGCGCATCCGGAGCTTGGCCGCGTTGTGGTCAACCGGGTCGCGGAGGATCTGTCGGATGTCGCGAAGGTCGAGGCGGAGCCGAAGTTCGAAGGAAAGTTCATGACGATGATTCTCGCCCCCAAGTAGGGCGATCGGTCCCGTCAATCAACGGATAGAGAGATTCAACAATGCCCAAGATGAAGAGCCACCGGGGCGCGAGAAAGCGGTTTTCCCTCACCGGAACCGGCAAGGTCAAGCGCTTCAAGGCGTTCAAGAGCCACATCCTCACGAAGAAGACTTCCAAGCGGAAGCGCCGTCTTCGCCAGGCAACCACAATTACCACGCGCGGCGAAGCGAAGAACATCAAGCGCCTTCTGCAGGCGTAAAGGAGACATACCATGCCTCGCGTCAGATCGAACGTAGTGCGCCTGAAGCGTAAGAAGCAGGTAATGAAGGCTGCTCGCGGCGCATTCGGCGCGCGCAGCAAACTCTGGAAGGCGGCCAAGGAAAACGTCGAGCGTGGCTGGAAATACGCCTACCGCGATCGCAAGAACAAAAAGCGCGACTTCCGAAAGCTGTGGATCGTCCGCATCAACGCCGCCGCGCACCAGCACGACATGAGCTACAGTGTATTCATGAACGGGCTCAAACGCGCCGGAGTCGAGATCGACAGAAAGGTTCTCGCCGACATCGCAGTGAACGACCCGGCAGCTTTTGGCGCGCTCGCCGAAGCCGCACGCGCAGCACTCGCCGCGGCCTAGCCCGCTTGGCAAGTAGTCAGGGCGGCCCGGGAACGAAGCAGCGCGACGGTTCCAGGGCCGCCCTTTCACTATCCATGACTGATCCGGAAATGGCAACGTGACGCTCCAGGAGTTCCTCGCCAGGATTGCAGAAGTCGAAGAGCGGGCCGTGAGTCTCGTCGCCGCCGCGTCGTCGATGGCGGAGCTCGAGGCGGCCCGCAATCACCTGGTTGGGCGGAAGAGCGGCGAGCTCAGCGCGCTGATACGCGATCTTCCGTCACTGTCGGCCGAAGACCGCCGGCACGCGGGTGCTGCTGCGAACCGCGTAAAGGCGTCAGTCGAATCGCTGCTGGACTCGCGCGGGTCAGCGCTCTCCGCGACTGTGCCCCTCGTGAGCGGAATCGATCTGACGATGCCCGCGCGCCGGGTCTGGAAGGGCGGCAAGCACCCCGTCACGCTGGTCATCGAAGAGATCGAAGAGATCTTCCGCGAGCTGGGCTTCACTATCGCCTTGGGCCCGGAAGCAGAGACCGAGTGGCACAACTTCACTGCGCTCAACTTCCCGCCAGACCATCCGGCGATGGACATGCACGACACGCTCTATCTCGATGAAACTGTGCTTCTGCGGACTCATACTTCACCGGTCCAGATCAGGACCCTCCAGTCGTTCGCGCCGCCGATTCGGATTCTTGCGCCGGGCAATGTCTATCGCCGCGATTTCTTCGATGCGTCGCATGCGCCCGTATTTGCGCAGGTCGAAGGCCTCGCAGTGGACGAGGGCGTGAGCTTCGTCGATCTCAAGGCGACGCTCACCAACTTCGCAAAGCGCTTCTTCGGCGCGACGCGCACCCGGTTTCGTCCGAGCTTCTTCCCGTTCACGGAGCCCTCGGCCGAGATGGACGTCGAGTGCGCGCTCTGCAAGGGATCGGGGTGCGCGGCGTGCAAGAACACAGGCTGGTCGGAGATCCTCGGTTCGGGAATGGTGCATCCGTCGGTGCTCGACGCGTCGGGCGTGGACAGCGAGCGCTACACCGGCTGGGCTTTCGGGATGGGACCAGGACGGATCGCGATGCAACGCTACGGAATTCCCGACATTCGGATCCTCTACGATTCCGACGTTCGCTTCCTGGAGCAGATGGCGCGATGAACGCCTCGTACGAGTGGCTCCGCGAATTCGTTCACTTCGACCTTACGCCGGAGCAGCTTCGCGATCTGCTCACGTCGCGCACGGCGACCGTGGACGACCTCGTTCGTCTTCGCGCCGATCTCAGTGAGATCGTCGTTGCACGAGTGATTGAAGCCGCACCGCATCCGAATTCGGATCATCTCTGGGCCACGAGGGTGGACGCGGGCGGGGCGGAGCTCGTGGACGTCGTCTGCGGCGCGCCCAACGTTGTGGCCGGCACGCTCTACCCGTTTGCGCCCGTAGGTTCGACATTGCCAGGCGGGCTTCGCGTCGAGAAGAAGAAGATTCGGGGAGCTATCTCCGAGGGAATGCTGTGTTCGCCGCGCGAGCTCGGGCTCGGCACCGATCACGAAGGAATCATGGCACTCGACGTCGACGCGACGCCGGGGACGCCCTTTCTCGATGCAGTTTCAGTCGGCGACACGCGGCTCGTAGTGGACGTGCTGCCGAATCGCCCCGATCTGCTTTCTCACGAAGGGCTCGCGCGTGAGATCGCCGCGGCGACAGGATTGCCGCTCGAAGTCCCGACGATTCCTGAGGGAGATTCCTCCGGCGGTGGGCCCGGCGGTGGCTCCGCCGACCCCAATGTCAGCGTCGAAGACATCGAAGGATGCCCGCGATACATGGCCGCTGTGATTCGCGGTGTCACGGTCGGCCCCAGCCCGTCATGGCTTTCGGCGCGAGTAGAGGCAGTTGGCGGACGGTCGATCAACAATGTCGTCGATGCGACCAACTACATGCTTCACGGTTTCGGTCAGCCAATGCATGCGTTCGACCTCGATCACCTTGCCGGCAGTCGCATCGTCGTACGCCGCGCGCGGGACGGCGAGAAGATCACGACGCTCGACGGAGTTGAGCGAACGCTCGATTCAGGAATGACTGTGATCGCCGATGGAGCGCGCGCGCAGGCGATCGCCGGAGTCATCGGAGGAGAGGGAAGCGAAGTCACCGATGCCACCAGGGACATTCTCCTCGAGGTGGCGGCCTTCGATCCGCGGCGCGTCCGCGCGACGCGACGGAAACTCGGACTTTCGACCGACGCGAGCTATCGATTCGAGCGCGGCGTCGATGCGACAGCGTTGCCGCGCTATCTGCGCCACGCGGCACAGCTGGTCGTCGCGACCGCGGGCGGATCGATCGTGGGTGAATCCGATGTGGGCACTGCGGTCCCACCGATGCGAACGATCTCCGTGCGCACGCGGCGCGTTCATCACCTTCTCGGCGAGCCGGTGGATGCGTTGGAGATGACGACGCTCCTTCGCTCAATCGGATTCTCCGTATCGGGCGCGAGTCCTGCAGGCGTGATCGAGATCATTCCACCGACCTGGCGAAGCGACGTCCTCGGTGAAGTGGAAGTCATCGAAGAAATCGCGCGGTTGCATGGGTACGACCGTTTCTCTTCGGAAATCAGGCCCTTCCTGCCGAGCAACGTCCCGGACGCTCCTCTTCACCTCACCGCTGCGCGTATCAGGAGCGCCTGTATCACGGCGGGATTACTGGAAACGCGGCCGCTTCCGTTCACAAAGAAGAACGACGAGCGCTCCGTTCGCGTGCGCAATCCTATCGCCGAGGACGAGGCATTCCTCCGGCAGGATGTTCTCGATACGCTCTCGCGTCGCGCTGAATTCAACCTCTCGCACATGCAGCGCAACGTGCGGCTATTCGAGATCGGGGCCGTCTTCGCGCGCGGC
>JAHFCS010000284.1:3559-4045 GCA_023249395.1 Gemmatimonadota bacterium | reverse complement strand
CCCGCGATTGGCGGGCAAAAGGGTTCCGGGGTGGCATTCGACTTTTCAAGTGCCTCAAACTACCCGCCGCCCACAGGAGCGGCAAGCACGGAATCCGGGGCCCGGTCTTCGTCGGTACCCTCTCCGCTTTGAAGTAGCCAGAGCCTCGCATAAAGCCCGCCGCGAGCAATGAGATCGCGGTGATTCCCGCGATCGACTATCTCCCCGTGGTGGAGGACCAGAATCTCATCCGCGCCCACGATAGTGCTCAGGCGATGCGCCACGGCTATCGTCGTCCGACCCTCGAGTAGCACCGCGAGCGCGTGCTGAATTTCTGCTTCGATCTCACTGTCCACCGCGCTCGTGGCCTCGTCGAGCAGGAGGAGTGAAGCGTCGGCCGCAACCGCCCGCGCGAATGACAGGAGCTGCCGCTCGCCGACGCTGATGGAAGCCCCGCGCTCTCCGAGCTGGTGCCGGTAGCCGTCGGGAAGGCGCTTGACGACAGGG
>JAHFCS010000284.1:0-3549 GCA_023249395.1 Gemmatimonadota bacterium | reverse complement strand
GACGATACGGTCGGCCCCGACGCGCGCCGCGGCCATCTCGACCTCGTCATCGGTCAATGGATTGGAGAGCCGGATGTTGTTCGCGATGTCACCGGCAAAGAGAAAGATGTCCTGCTGCACGTAGGCGATCAGGCCTCGCAGCTCCTCTACCGGCATCCCGCGGATGTCCACTCCGTTGACGAGGATCCGGCCTCGCTGAGGGTCATAGAAGCGCATCAGCAGGTTTACGATGGTGGTCTTACCCGCCCCTGTATGGCCGACCAACGCCACTGTCTGGCCCGGTCGAACGATGAAGCTCACCCCTTTGAGGACCCACTCCGGCACTCCTGAAGTGATCTCGCCCGCGGCCACGTGTGCCCTCTCGTAGGCGAACCAGACATCGTCGAAGCGCACCTCGACTGGCGTTCGGCGCCGCGGCATCGCCACCGCCAGGCGGGACGTTGCACCGGGCTCGGTGTCGAGGAGGCCGAAGATCCTCTCCGAGCTCGCCATCGCCGCCTGGAGGATGTTGAATTTCTCAGCGAGGTCCTGGAGTGGCTCGAAGAAACGCCGCAGGAGCTGGAGAAACGCCGCAACAGTACCGACGGTGAGTGTGCCTGCGCTGACCCGGTGAGCGCTGGCGACGATGAGCGACGCCAGCCCAATGGACATCAGGATCTCGACAGCGGGAAAGTACAGCGCATACACGCGGATCGAGCGCAGGTGAGCGTCGAGGTGATGGCGGTTCAGCTTGTCAAAACGGTCCGCTTCAGCTTTCTCCTGGCCGTAGAGCTGAACGATCCGCATTGCCGTGAGTCGTTCCTGAAGGAACGCATTGATGTGCGCGAGTCGGGTGCGAATCGCCCTGTACGCATCACGCACGTTGGTGCGAAACAGATGTGAAGCGAGCACGACGAGAGGAATGACTACATGCGCTACGAGGGCGAAGCGCCAATCCATGACGAACATCGCAACGCTGATCGCAACGAGAGTGAAGACGTCGCCGAGTCCGGACACCACTCCGGAAGTGAACAGCTCGTTCAGCGCTTCGACATCCGACGTCACCCGCGTGACGAGCCGGCCAGCGGGGTTGCGATCGAAGAACGGAATCGAAAGACGCTGGAGATGGGTGAAGATCTCCATCCGCAGGTCGCGCATCACCCGTTGCCCGAGAAGACTGGTCAGCCAGGTCTCCCCATAGGAACAGACGAATTGAGCGATCAAGGCGCCGACGAACAGAAGCGCCGAGTTTCGCACTATCGAGAGGTCATGGCGCGGAAGAGCGACATCTATCACCCGCTGGGTCAGGATCGGACCTACGAGCTGGAGCGCGCCTTCGAGACAGAGCAGAACCAGAGCGCCGGCAACCAGCGATCTGTATGGGCGCACATATGTAAGCAGACGACGCATGAGACGTCTGTCGTACGCCTTGCCTAGCGCCTCCTCCTCGTGCAGGGTTGCGGGTTCCGACATTCAGGCGTATGCTAACCGCTGCCATAGCGCCTCGCCACCGTCCCAATGGGCTTGGTACGCAGGTTGCATTTCCCTTTGGTCTCGGTCCAGGCTTCTGGACTGCCATTCACCGTACGGAGGAGAAATGAGCTTTCTAGCATGGATCGTCCTTGGCCTGATCGCTGGCGCGATTGCCAAGGCTATTATGCCTGGCAACGATCCGGGCGGAATCATCGTCACGATGATCATCGGAATTGTCGGAGCCTTCATCGGCGGATTCCTCGGTAACACGATCATGGGCCTGGGCATCAACGGCTTCACCTGGCAAAGTCTTCTCCTTGCGATAGTCGGCGCGCTCGTGCTGCTCTGGATCTATCGCATGACAACGCGCGGCCGCACTCGCGTTCCCTGACGCGATCGTCGCAGCCGCATAGTTCTGAAGGGTCATTGAATGCCGCTCTGGCTGTACTGGATTCTCCTGGGTCTGGTCGCCGGAACACTGGCCAAGTTTCTGGTGCCAGGGCGGGACCCTTCGGGATGCATCGTCACCATCGTTCTGGGAATTGTCGGCGCGTTCCTCGGTGGATTCATCGGATCACGCCTCGGTCTTGGAGCGGTAACCAGCGGGAGCTTTGACTTCCGCTCCATCGCCATCGCCACCCTCGGCGCCATCGTTCTGCTTCTTCTCGGCCGCCTGATAAGGCGCTTCTGATACCGGTACCCGATACCCGATACCAGCCTGAAAACCCAATCGGTGTTTGTTCGGCACTGCCACTGCCGGCCGTGTAAATTCCGAGGGTGAAAGAGAGCATCATCATCCGCGGCGCAAGGCAGCACAACCTGAAGGGCTTCGACCTCGAGATCCCTCGCCGCGCCTACACAGTCGTCACCGGACCGTCGGGCTCCGGCAAATCGTCCCTCGCCTTCGATACCATCTACGCCGAAGGACAGCGTCGCTACGTCGAGTCGCTCTCAGCCTACGCGCGGCAGTTTCTCGAGCGGATGGAGAAGCCCGACGTGGACTCGATTGAGGGACTCTCCCCGGCGGTCGCCATAGAGCAGCGCAATCCAACGAAAACCTCAAGATCTACAGTTGGCACCGCAACCGAGATATATGACTACCTGCGGTTGCTGTGGGCGCGTATCGGACACACATACTGTCCCGTTTGCGGACGCGAGATGAAGCCCGACACGGTTGAGTCCGTTATAGATGCCGCCCTGTCGCTGCCCAGTGGAACGCGATTCTATGTCGCGTTTCCCCTGCGCTTTTCGGAGCTCGTGACCCATGCCGTCGTCGTCGAGAACCTGCGCGCGCAGGGATTTCTGCGAGTGAGCGTTGACGGCGAGGTGCTGCATCTGGACGAGCTGGCGGGCAGGCGCGTCGATCTGCGCGGCGCGGGAGAAGTGCTCGTTGTAGTCGATCGCCTCACCGTCGCACCGGCCATATCGGCGCGCCTCAGCGACGCCGTCGGCACCGCCTTCGCGGATGGCGACGGCGAGTGCATCCTCATCCCGGCGGATGGCGGCGATCGCCTCGCTTTCACAGAGCGCTTCGAGTGCGCATACGACCACACTCGCGCGCCGACGCCGTCGCCTCAGCTCTTCTCGTTCAACAATCCACGCGGCGCGTGTCCCACATGCAACGGCTTTGGAGCCGTTCTCGAGTACGATCTGTCGGTGATCGTCCCGAACCTGGAGCGTTCACTCCGCGAAGGCGCGATCGATCCCTGGACCAAGCCCCGCTACGACAACAAGCGCCGCGCGCTCGCCGATTTCGCCAGGCGTGAGCGAATCCCGATGGATGTCCCCTGGAGCAACCTCTCAGCCCCGCACAAGAAGCTTCTTCTCAACTCGAGGACTCGCGGTTACAAGGGCATCATCCCCTTCCTCAAGGATCTCGAGGAAAAGCGTTACAAACAGTACATCAGAATTTTTCTCAGGCAGTACCAGACGGCGAACGAATGCCCTACCTGTCACGGCACCAAGCTGAAGCCGGAGGCACTCAACGTCCGCGTCGCCGGAAAGAACATCGCCGAGGTATCGGCGCTTCCTGTCGGACAGCTCAGCCAATGGCTGGATTCGCTCGAGCTGACTCCTTTCGAGCGAACGATCGCCTAC
>JAHFCS010000283.1 GCA_023249395.1 Gemmatimonadota bacterium | reverse complement strand
GCCGGCAAGCGCCGCCCGCCCGCGATCGGTGATCACCGCCGCCGCCCCATATGCGCCGTCGACATGGAGCCATAACTCTTCACGCTTGCAGACGTCGGCGAGCGCACCGAGCGGATCCATGGCGCCCGTGTTCGTCGTGCCGCCGTTCGCCACCACGCAGAACGGCACACGCCCGGCCGCGCGATCTTCCGTGATCGCTGCCTCGAGCGCCGGAATCGACAGACGGAATCCGTCGTCCGTCGCGATCGTTCGTTTCTGCTCCGGCCGGAATCCGATGACGCGCAGCCCCTTCGCCAGCGATGAATGCGTCTGGTCGGAGCAGTATACGACGGCCCTTTCGTTCGGGCCGCCGAGCCGCGCATCGCGCGCGGTCGCTATCGCCATGAGGTTGGCCATCGACCCGCCACTCACCAGGATCCCGCCGCCCGCCTTCACCGGAAAGCCCACCAGCTCGTTCAGCCAGTCAATCACATTGATCTCGATCTGCCCCGCGGCGGACGCCGCCATCCAGTGCCCGGCGAACAGATTGTGCCCGCTGATCAGCAAGTCGCCGATGACGCTGACGAAATTCGTCGGACTCGGCACGAACGCGTAGAACCGCGGATGATCCGACTTCAGCGCGTTCGGAAACACATCCCGCGCGAGAATGTCGACGAGCTCGCTCACCGGCGTGCCGTGCTCCGGCAACGGCGTGCGCAGCATTCGTTCGGTCTCTGCGCGCGGCAAAGTCACCGCGACCGGATTCTCGCGATTGGTCTCGAAGTGGTGTATGACGAGGTCGAGCGCTTGCGCGCCCAATGCGTGCATCTCGTCGTGGGAAAGCTGGAACGGTGCCCTGGGCGCCATGCGTGATTTCTCTCTCAAGTGCGTTGCATGTTCGGCGCGATCAACATTCGCTCGAATAGTCTGCGAAGGAACTAGCGGCGCTTCGGCTTCCGTTTGTTCGTCGGCTTCGGCGGCGCGGGCATCCTCCTTTTCTTCCTCGCAGCCACCGAGATCGCCTTGTCCACCCACGGCCGCAGTTCGTCGGGGTCCTCGAGGACCTCTTCGGGCAGCCGGTAGTACTGCATCACCTCGCCGCCGTCGCCGAACGGACTGAACGGTTTCATTCCGCGCGCCTCATAGTCGGGGCGATTGGTGTCGTCGACCTTGAGATACAGCACGTCGTCGTCGATCAGGGCGAAGAAGAACTCCCCCGCGTACACGCCCACTCCGCCGAACATGCTCTTCGCGCGGATGCGCTCAGCCGCGCGAGCGAGCTGGTCGAGCACGAAAATGCGAAAGCTGTCGCTGACCGACATGGTCGTGGTTGCTGGGAATGGCGCGCGACGTTCGGAAGAACCATCGTATAGTCTGCCCACGCTGTCCAGTCCCGAACCTCCAGGTTCACGAGGAGCATCATGATGAAGGAATTGACCGCCGCCGGCCTCGGACTCTCGCTCTCCGCTTCCGCCTTTGCGGCGCAGGCGCAGGACCGGTCCCAGTCGCGGTCGATGGTCATCTCGCGCTCCGGCATCGTGGCGAGCGAGAGCGTGCTTGCATCGCAGGTGGGCGCGTCGATTCTGGAACACGGGGGCAACGCGATCGACGCCGCCGTCGCGACCAACGCGATGATGGGCCTCGTTGCGCCGATGAACGACGGTGTGGGCGGTGACCTCTTCGCCATCGTATATGAAGCGAAGACGGGAAAGCTCTACGGCCTCA
The DNA here is from genome assembly GCA_023249395.1 of Gemmatimonadota bacterium. Classification (GTDB taxonomy): domain Bacteria; phylum Gemmatimonadota; class Gemmatimonadetes; order Gemmatimonadales; family Gemmatimonadaceae; genus UBA4720. Next base: position 2,343 of record JAHFCS010000283.1, on the reverse strand, counting down.
ACTCGTCCGGCTGGTCCCCCGCCGGACTGACGCCGGAATTCCTGCGCTCGAAGGGAATCACCGAAATGCCGCAGCACGGCATCCACTCGGTGACTATTCCCGGCGCCGTCGATGGCTGGGACAAACTCCTCACGCGATTCGGCAAGATGAAGTTCGCCGACGTCCTCGCCCCCGCCATCGCGCACGCCGAAGAGGGATTCGCGGTCGGCGAAGTCGTGAGCGTCTTCTGGCACGACAGCCAGGATGCGCTGAAGGCCGATGCACCGACGGCCAGGACGTATCTCATCAATGGCCGCACTCCGGCGGTCGGCGAGATCTTCAAGAACCCCGACCTCGCTTGGACCTACCGGCAGATCGCCGCGAAGGGAAGAGACGCGTTCTACAAGGGCGAGATCGCACAGCGCATTCTCGCAACGTCCGCAAGCCACGGCGGCACGATGAACGCGGCCGACCTCGCGGGGTTCAACGGCGAGTGGTCCGATCCGATCTCCACCACGTATCACGGATGGACGGTTTACGAACTGCCGCCGAATGGCCAGGGGATTGCCGCGCTCGAGATGCTGAACATCATGGAGACATTCCCGCTCGCCGACTACGGCCACAACTCGACGCGCGCACTCCATACGATGATCGAGGCGAAGAAGCTCGCCTACGCCGACATGATTCGCTTCGACGCCGATCCGAAGTTCGCGAAGATTCCGGTGGAAGGGCTCAATTCGAAGGAGTTCGCGAAGCAGCGCGCAGGGCTCATTCAAGCCAACAAGGCAAACTGCACCGTGAACGCAGGAACACCCCCGGGCACGGACCACGGAACGACGTATCTCAGCGTCGTCGATCGTGAAGGCAACATGGTCTCGCTCATCCAGAGCAACTATTCGACCGTCGGCTTCGGGTCGGGTCTCGCCGTCGGCGGAGCGGGGTTCGCGCTGCACAATCGCGGCGGGCTGTTCACGCTCGACAAGTCCCATCCCAATGTGCTCGCGGGGCGGAAGCGGCCGGTCCACACGATCATCCCGGCCTTCATGACGAAGGGCGACGTGCGCATCGCGTTCGGGATCATGGGCGGATGGAACCAGGCGCAGGCCCACGCGCAGTTCGTGTCGAACCTCGTCGATTTCGGCATGAACATTCAAGCCGCGATCGACGCGCCGCGCTTCACGAAGGAAACCTTTCCGGGATGCGATGTGAACGTCGAATCGCGCATTCCCGAGAAAGTCCGCAACGAACTCACGGCACTCGGCCACCAGGTCACGCTGCGCGGCGACTTCTCCGCGACGCGGATGGGCTCAGGCCAGGCCGTGCTGCGCGACTTCTCCGTCGGCACGAACTTCGGCGCGTCCGACCCGCGCAAGGACGGAGCCGCCGTCATGGAGCTGCCTCACGCGGTGACCAAGCCGTAGTCCCGCCTGCGTTGTGTCAGCGAATGGTGCTGGAGCAATCCCAGAAGGGAGGGGGCGACACTGTCCTCTCAAAGACCCGGCCGGACTGAGCGCAGCGAGGGAGAGGGTCGAGTGAGAGGATAGTGTCGCCCCCGACCGCGGCGCACGGTCGCCCCCGACCGCGGCGCACGGTCGCCCCCGACCGCGGCGCACGGTCGCCCCCGACCGCGGCGCACGCCGTCTTCTCAGCGTCCGCCGTGCCTACCGGCAGCGACCCAAATCCACCGGCTTCGATTCACCGCGCGCAATCACGACATCCGCGCTCTGGCTGTGCCCGTTCAGCGAGCAGGTGACCGTCCATGCTTCGCGAATGAACTCCGTGCCATGCTGGCTCGGGCGTAACGAGGGATTCACGTGCCACGTGACGTGATCGGCACCCTTGGGAACGACGAGCGATGAAGTCAGTTCCTGCGCGAATTTCAGCGCCGCGCCTCGCGTGCTGTCGCTGGCGGCATCGGTTACCAGAAGCGGCGACGTTTCCATCGTGAAACTCCTCTTGATCGAGAGCGTCGAGCCCGAAGGCGCTTTCACTTCGAGAACAGAATGCAGCTTCGGATCGGCCGCCGCTTCGATCAGCCTGATGTAACCCGCGCGCGAACTCGATCCGGGATATGCGCCCGTTCCAAAGTACTGGTCGATCACGAACGAATAGGGTGGATGAAACGAGCGCTGGCCCGGCGCGTTCTCGAACGTGAACGCCAGCGTGCCGGCCGAATAGTAGGCCTGCTCCTCCATCGTGCAGGACGCCGTGTAATAAATCTTCGGCCACGGCCCGGCGGTCCACTTGAGATCGCCACCGAGCAGCTGAGCGAGCGAATCGTACGGCACGATATCGGCCGGCACCGGCTCTTCGTTCGCGCTCGGCACGCGCAGGACTTTCGCGTCAGGCGTGTGATTGCTGAGC
>JAHFCS010000282.1 GCA_023249395.1 Gemmatimonadota bacterium | reverse complement strand
AACGGCGCCATAACGCTGAAAAGCGCGCCGCGACCGCGCCGCTCAAAATGATAATACCTATGGCGCTGTTGATATTTCCGGCGCTGTTTGTAGTCATACTGGGGCCGGCGGTGGTTAAGATCGTGGCGACATTCGGCGGCAAATAGCGCCACGCCCAAAATGCATGTCGTTTACTGATGCGTCTGGCGTCAGCGCGTTTCGTTCATACAATCATCCGGCCCGTCGAGGACGCGCCCTTTTCTCCCGGAGTCCTTGCTCTCCATCGTATAATTAGGATGTTGAGCAAACCAAGTTTTCATTCACGGACCCGCGGAGACTATCACTCATGCTCCTCAAGCGCCTATACGACGAAAAACTCGCCCAGGCGAGCTACCTGATCGCCTGCCACGAGGCAGGCGTCGGAATCGTCATTGATCCTCTCCGCGACGCCAGCCGATACCTCGCCGCAGCGGCCGAAGAGGATGTGACGATCACCCACGTCACCGAGACCCACATTCACGCCGACTTCGTTTCCGGCGCTCACGATCTCGCTGAAGCCACCGGCGCAAAGCTGTATCTGTCGGACATGGGCGGCCCAGACTGGAAGTACAAATCTGCAGGCCGATGGAATGCGCGGCCGCTCATCGATGGGTCGAGCTTCATGGTGGGAAATGTGCGCTTCGACGCGATGCACACGCCGGGACATACGCCTGAGCACCTGATTTTCATCGTGACCGACACGGCGGGTGCCAACGCTCCGATGGGTGCGCTCACCGGCGACTTCATCTTCGTCGGCGACGTTGGGCGACCCGATCTGCTCGAGCGCGCGGCCGGCATCGCGGGGACAAAGGAAGCGGCTGCCCGCGATCTATTCCGGTCGCTGCAGAAGTTCAAAAAGCTTCCCGACTATCTCCAGCTCTGGCCCGGCCACGGCGCCGGCTCTGCGTGCTGAAAAGCTCTTGGCGCAATGCCGCAAACCACACTCGGTTACGAGCGGCTCTTCAACTGGGGACTCGCCGAGTCCGATGAAGAGACGTTCGTGAGTCAGGTGCTCGAGGGCCAGCCAGAGCCTCCGGCTTATTTCGCAATGATGAAGGCGATGAATCGGGACGGCGCGCCGACTCGAACCGGGACGAGCCCACCGGACATCTCCGCGGGCCGCATCGCCGCACTCATTCGCCAGGACGCAACGGTAGTCGATACGCGCCCCGCAGCCGATTTCGCAATACGGCACGCGCACGGAACAATCACCATCCCCTACGGGAAGTCTTTCCTCACATGGTCGGGCGCGCTCCTCCCGTATGACCGCGACATCTTTCTCATCGTCGCCGAGGGGGGCGATGAAGTCAAAGGGATCGCTGATGAGCTAGCGCTGATCGGACTCGATCGCATAGGCGGAGCATACGTTGTCACCTCTTTCGCAGAACTGGAGGCAGAGGGCATCGCACCGCGCTCGATGCCACAGATGGATGTGGATGCGCTCATCCATCAGACGCGAAACGGGGTCTTCCTCGTCGACGTGCGCGGGACCGATGAGTGGGACAAAGGTCATATTCCCGGAGCTGTTCACATTCCTCTCGGCTCGCTCGAATCCCGGCTTGGCGAGCTGCCGAGCGGAGAAGAGGTCGCCCTGCAATGCCAGGGCGGCGACCGTTCGGCGATCGCGGCCAGTATTCTCGAGAAGCATGGCATATCGGCGTCGAATCTCGCCGGCGGGCTCGACGAGTGGGAGCGATTTGGCGGTGTACTGCAACGCGGCGGCGGCGGCACGCCGCGGTAGCAAGTGACGCACCCCCTGACGCCGATGGTTGCGCGGGGGCGCGCGATGAACGAAGAGCCCCCCACCTGGCGTGAGCGGCTCGCTGCGCTTCGATATGTCCCGCCGCTGGTGCGACTCATATGGCACACGCACCGTGGCTACACGGCGGCGATGCTTGTCCTCCGCTTCGCGAGGGCGTTTGTCCCCGTCGCCACCTTCTGGGTCGGGAAGCTCATACTCGATACGGTACTGGCTGCGCGTGCAGGCCATGCGACGTACGCCCAGCTCTGGAAGTATCTCGCCTTTGAGATCGCCCTCGTTCTCACCGGAGAGATTCTCGCCCGCGCGTCGTCGCTGATCGAGAGCCTGCTGAGCGATCTCTTCTCCAACGACATGAGCGTGCGCCTGATGCAGCACGCCGCGACACTCGACCTCGCCCAGTTCGAAGACCCGAACTTCTACGACCATCTCGAGCGCGCGCGACGTCAGACAGTTGGCCGCATCGCTCTTCTCACGCAAGCGGTCTCGATGAGCCAGGATGCGGTTACCCTGCTAACGCTGGGTGGTGCGCTCGTCGCGTACAGCCCGTGGATGCTCGTTCTGCTCATCGTCGCGGTACTGCCCAGCTTCCTCGGCGAGACACACTTTGCTGCGCTCGGCTATTCCCTGCTCTTTCGCTGGACACCGGAGCGGCGGCAGCTCGACTACCTGCGGTTCGTCGGTGCCAGCGACAAGACGGCAAAGGAAGTCCAGATGTTCGGGCTCGCTCCGTGGCTCACCGAGCGGTACCGAGTGCTGTCGCAGCGCTTCTACGACGAGAACAAGCGGCTGTCGATCCGGCGAGGAATCGTCGGCGCACTACTCTCGATACTCGGCACGGTCGGCTACTACGCCGCGTACGTCATCGTACTGATCCGGGCTGTCAAAGGCGAGATCACTCCCGGCACTCTCGTCTTTCTTTCGGCGTCGTTCGCCCGCGGCCGCGATACCATTCAGGGAATTCTGCTCTCGGCGAGCAACGTTTACGAGCAGGCTCTCTACCTGAGGGATCTATTCGTCTTTCTCGACATGCGGCCGACGATTGCATCGTCACCGAATGCGCGGCTGGTGCCTTCTCCAATCCGCGATGGGTTTGTTTTCGAGGACGTCAGCTTCATCTATCCCGGCAGCGACCGGTGGGCGATAAGGAACGTGAATCTTGCGCTCCACCCGGGCGAGCGTGTCGCTCTCGTCGGAGAGAATGGCGCCGGAAAGACGACGATCACCAAGTTGTTGGCGCGCCTCTACGAGCCCACTGAAGGACGCATCCTCCTCGACGGCGTCGATCTCCGCGAGTACGAACTCAGCGCCCTCCGTCATGCCATCGGCGTGATCTTCCAGGATTTCGTGCGGTATGACATGCGCTTTGACGAGAACATCGGAGTCGGGGAGATCGAATCGGTACGCGAGGAGCTTGATCGCAACAACGGAGTCCCGGACAGCATCATGACCGCCGCGACGAACTCGCTAGCCGCCTCGCTTCTTCCGCGCTTCGCGAAGGGCTACCAGCAGATGCTCGGCCGGCGGTTCGAGGAGGGTGTGGACCTGTCGGGCGGCGAGTGGCAGAAGATCGCTCTCGCCCGCGCTTACATGCGTGACGCGCAGGTTCTGATTCTGGACGAGCCGACGGCGGCGCTCGACGCGAGGGCGGAGTACGAGGTGTTCCTCCGCTTCTCGGAGCTGGTGGCAGGACGGATGGCGATTCTCATCTCGCACCGTTTCTCGACGGTTCGGATGGCCGATCGCATCATCGTTCTACAGGATGGGACGGTGGTCGAGGAAGGGACACACGAGGAGCTGCTCGCAACGCCGGCGCTTTACGAGGAGCTTTTCAGGATGCAGGCGGCGGGCTACCGATAAGAGCCAAGCCTCACTCGCCCCGTGTCCAGCGTCGTGGTCGCTGACGTATCTGTGAGTTTGCCGGTGAGACTGTGAGACGGTGAGAAAAGCAAAATCTAGGGGGAACACAACCCGCTTCGGCCACTCCCTATCGGACCCTTGTAGTTCCGCAGTTCCCCCATAAACGAGAACTATCCTCGAAGATGGTGTCGAAGAAACGACGTGATGCCGCCTGGTTTTCTCACCGCCTCACCGACAAGCTCACGGAACTCTCCGAGACAGAGATCCGTCCGCAGGCCAACGAAGCTCTATCTCAAGTACTTATCGAACCACCCGAGTGCCTCATTCCACCATAAGCGCTGGTTCTGCGGCTTTCCGATCCAGTGCCCCTCATCCGGAAAGATTATCAGCCGGCTCGGAATCCCCTGCCGCTGCAGCGCGCTGAACA
>JAHFCS010000281.1 GCA_023249395.1 Gemmatimonadota bacterium | reverse complement strand
GCGCAGGCTGGCCCGGAACCGATTCTGATTCCCATCGAGACAAAGGCCGGGCACGGGGCCGGAAAGCCCACCGCGAAGCAGATCGAGGAGGCGGCGGACAAGTTTGCCTTCCTTGTGAAAAATCTGAACATGCGCGCGTCGCTCCAGTAATGGAGTCCGTCCTTGGCGCGCTCGACGCGTTGCTCGGCATCGTGCGTTTCACGCTGCTCGTGCTGGCGGCGCTGTTCGCGCTCCTCTGTCTTCTCGACTGGGCGGTGCGCACTCGTCGCGTAAATCTCTTCGGTGCGACAGCCCGATTCACGAGGTCGAAGGTCGATCCTCTGATTGCTCCCATCGAACGGCGTGTCGTCGCAGCGGGCGGCAATCCAGCGAGCGCTCCACTCTGGGCCCTCGCCGCAGTCGTGATCGGCGGCATTCTCATCATCAACGTGCTGGACTTCATCCGAGGCGAGCTGTTCGGGCTTGCTTACGCGACGCAGAGCGGCCCAGGCGGAATTCTCAGGCTGATCGTCGCGTGGGCGTTTGACTTCCTCCAGATCGCACTGCTTGTTCGGGTGGTCAGCTCCTGGCTGCCGATCTCGCCCTACTCGAGCTGGGTTCGCTGGTCGTACGTCGTGAGCGAGCCGATTCTGAGGCCACTGCGCCAGGTAATCCCGGCGTTCGGAATGATCGATATCACTCCGATCATCGCATACTTCCTGATCGGCTTCATCAAGAGCGCAGTGCTACATTTGTTGTGAGCACCCTAGCGGTCACAACCACACCGGAAGGAGTTCGATTCGCCGTCAGGGTTCAGCCGCGTGCATCGAGGAATGAGGTGAGCGGAATCCACGGAACGGCGTTGAAGGTGAGGCTCCTCGCCCCACCGGTCGACGGAGCGGCCAACGACTTGCTGATAGAGTACCTGTCAGAGTCACTTGGCGTCAGCAGGCGGTCAGTAAGAATTGTTTCAGGAAGGTCGTCGCGCAGCAAGATCATAGAGGTTGACGGTGTGACGCCCCAGAAAATTCACGCACTCGCCGGCGAATCGCGGGCCAAGGAATAGGACAGGTCAAATGGCGTCGTTGCTCATAGTTGGAACCGATACCGCGCTTATCGAGGGAATCTCGCAGACTCTCACGGCGGCGGGCCACCAGATCTTCTTCGCGAGAAGCCTTGCCGACGCTCTCGATGCAGTCGGCGATCTTCGCCCGATCGTCGTGCTCGTCGAGCGATCGGCGATAGATGAGATCCGGATGACGCTCAGAGTTCCGCTCGCTGAGGGCGGTGCCTTCGTCGTCTTTCATGGCGAAGATGCAGTCGCTTCGCCAATGCCCCACCGGGTCCAGCGAGCGACCCTCGCCGAGCTCGAGCTCCCTCTGGAAGCACCGAGGCTCCTTGCACTGATTCGGTATGTCGAGGTCCGCGCGCAGATCGTGGGCCGGGAGGAGCAGGATTTTGCGGCTGAGGCGGGGGCGTAGCCAGGCGGCGCATCAGGTTGGGACCGCCGCCCTTCCCTGGCGCCTCACGCGGTGCGCGGCGGAATCGTCCTCCCGACGATGATCGTGATGTTGTCCTTGCCGCCCGCGTCCAGCGCATCCTGAAGCAGCGCTTCGCACACCTGACGGGATGACGTCATCGAGGTGAGCCGTTCCTTGATGCGATCGTCGGAAACGTGGCGCGTGAGTCCATCGCTGCACATCAATCCAACGTTGCCCCACGCCTGGTCCAGTTTTCTGACGACTGGAGCCGCCTGCGGACCGCCGATGGCGCTCGACAACACATGAGCCCATCGAGTACGAGCAGCGTCGGCGCGCGTGAACACTCCCTGCTCGATCAGATCCTCGGCCATCGTCTGATCGCGTGAGAGCTGGATGAGCTCGCCGTCTTTCAATATGTAGCACCGGCTGTCGCCAACCTGGAGGAGATACGCACTCGGCCAGACGCCAAGCCAGAGTGTCAGCGTCGTCGCCATGCCGCGGAGCTCGGTATTCTCCTTCGAAGCAGCAGCCAGCTCATTGTGAACCTTGAGTGCCGCTTCCTCGAGCGTCTGGATGAAGATCGAGTCATCGGAGGGATCGCTCGTGTAGAAACAGTGTAAAGCCTCCGACACGTACCTTGTGACTCCCTCCAGCGCGAGGCGGCTCGCTTCCTCGCCGGCGGCGGCGCCACCAACTCCGTCGGCGACCATCGAGAGAAACGCAAGTCGCTCGACGCCGGCCAGACGAGAGGCATCGGGCAGACTCGTGTGGTAAACCTCCATTTTCTTCTGCAGAGCGCAGATCAGGAAGTGATCCTCGTTGTTCGGGCGGACCTTGCCCGGATGCGTCAGCCCATAGACGTCCAGCTCACTATCGAGCGGCCGTGGCCCAGCGTCGGCGGCAACTGCTGCGACTGAAGGACTTGTACTCATGGGAAGATTCCCCGCTCCATGTAGGCAAGCGCAACCTTGCCGATTGCATTTATGAATGCGGCTGTCCGCAGATCTACTTTTCGTGCGACCTGAATACCGCGCAGCTCGCCGTATGCGGCAACCATCGTCTCCTCGAGTCCTGAATTCACAAGTTCTTCCTCGCCTGCCGCTCCGGTAGCTTTCGCGCGCGCTTGAGGAGTGAAGTGCAGCCCCGTGAGCTGCTCGACGCCGAGCAGGATCTGCTCGTTGCTGTGTTCCTCGAAGCGCTTTTCCATTCGGCCGAAGCGCAGGTGGGACAGATTCTTCACCCATTCGAAGTACGACACCGTCACTCCGCCGGCGTTGGCATAGATGTCCGGAATTATCAGCGTGCCGCGCTCGAGCAGTCGCTCGCTCGCGTCGGCGGTGATGGGCCCGTTCGCTCCCTCGACGATGATCTTCGCCTTCAGGCGTTCCACATTGGCCATCGTGATCACGTTCGCGAGCGCCGCCGGAACAACCACATCGCAGTCGGCTTCGAGCGCTTCCGAGCTGTCGGGGATGTCCACGGCGCCTGCAAAGCCCAGGATCGAGCCGGTAGACTGCCGGTGCGCCACGACTTTTTCCACGTCGAGCCCTTTCGCGCAATAAACGGCGCCCTCCCGTTCGGCGAGTGCGACTATGATTCCACCGCCTTCCTGAATGAACCTGGCAGCATGGTATCCGACGTTGCCGAGTCCCTGCACGATGACGCGCTTTCCGCCGAGTCCGGGTTGGAGACCCAGTGGACGCATGTCGTCGGGGTAGCTGCATGCCTCGCGCAACGCGAAGTAGACGCCCCGCCCAGTGGCCTCCTTACGTCCGCGCACGCCGCCTTGCGTGACAGGCTTCCCCGTCACGCAGCCGAGCGCATCAATCGAAGAAGGCACGAGTGATGAATAGGTGTCCATCACCCAGGCCATCTCGCGTGCGCCGGTGCCATAATCAGGCGCCGGAACGTCCACCCCCGGACCAATCAGGTTCTTCGTGAAAAGCTCGTAGGTGTACCGGCGGGTGATTCTCTCCAGCTCATGCACGGAGTACTTGGACGGATCGACGCGCACCGCGCCCTTGGCACCGCCAAAGGGGACGTCGGTGAGAGCGCACTTGTACGTCATGAGGGCGGAGAGCGCCATGACGTCGTCTTCGTCGACTGCCGGCGCGAAGCGGATGCCGCCTTTTGTAGGAAGCCGGTGCACGCTGTGTTGCGCGCGCCAGCCCTGTATCACCTCGATGGTGCCATCATCGCGCTTGAGAGGGAACCTGACATGGTAGATCGAATTGCATCCCTTGATCTGCTCGAGCAGTCCGGTGGGATAATCGAAATACGCGGCGGCCTTGTCGAAGTACTTGTTGACTTGCGCGAAAAGCGGGACGTGCGGGGCGGTCATCGTCGTGAGACCCGGAATTCTTCCAGGGCGACGGCTTCGGCTCGGTCGTATCGCATAGGCCTCCGCAATATCGAGGATACAGGCCCGAAAAAGGATACGTCGCCGACGATCGGTCCGCTATGATTCAGGGCGCGTTCGCCTCAACCAGATACTACCCCAGATGAACTCTTTCCCGAGCAACGGTTCTCGTTTATTCCTCGCGGCCTCGCTCGCCGCGGGCTCCGCATGCACGCCGCGCGTATCCTCGGCACCCGGGACAGTCGCCACGGCCG
>JAHFCS010000280.1 GCA_023249395.1 Gemmatimonadota bacterium | reverse complement strand
CGGTCGCGGGTTCATCGCCGTTGCGGCGGTGATCTTCGGGCGGTGGGATCCCGTTCGTGCCGCGCTGGCCTGTCTTCTATTTGCCGCCGCCGAGACTCTCCAGATTCAGCTTCAGGGGAATCATATCATCGCGTCGCAGTTCGTCGAGATGATTCCCTACCTCCTCACCATAGTGGCGCTTGCGGGAGTAGTCGGCCGCGCGGTGCCTCCGGCGGCACTGGGCAAGACAGGAACGTAAGGAGTGTTCAAGAAGCTCCTGATTCTCATCATCACCGCGTTCGTGGACATGGTGGGGCTCCTGATGGTGCTCCCGCTGATGCCTTTCTACGCGCGGACGCTCGGGGCAAGCGCGCTGATGGTGACGCTGCTAGTGGGATCGTTCACTGCGGCGCAGCTGCTGAGTGCGCCGATGTGGGGGCGTTTCTCGGATCGCTATGGCAGGCGGCCGGCGCTGCTCGTCGGACTTGGATCAGCGACGATTGCGTACGTGGTTTTCGCATTCGCGAATTCCCTGTGGCTCCTGCTGCTGTCGCGTGTGGTGCAGGGAGCAGGTGGCGGAACAGTGGGCGTCATACAGGCGTACGTTGCCGACGCCACGGAGCCCAGGAGCCGGGCGAAAGCGCTCGGTTGGTTGTCCGCGGCGACGAATGTAGGAGTGGCGCTCGGGCCGCCCCTCGGCTCGCTGGCGCTGCTTGCAGGTCGAAGTGGTCCCGGACTCGCCGCCGCAGCGCTCTGCATCATCAATATGGTGTTCGCCTGGAAGTACCTGAGCGAATCGCGCGATATGCTCGCCGCACGCGAAACCAGGAAGAAGCCGGGCGCATCGAGAGCAGCACTGGTTCATGTTCTCACGCATTCTCGCGAGCCGGCGCCGCGACTGATCTGGATCTATGCCGTTGCCATGGGAGCGTTTTCGGGAATGACGGCGATCCTCGCTCTTTTTCTCATGGATCGCTTCGGCATCACCGAGCGCAGAATCTGGATGTTCTTCACCTACATCGGGACGATCTCCGTCATTACACGTGCGGGAGTCCTTGGCTGGGCAGTCGAACGATTCGGCGAAGCACGCCTGTCGCGCATCGGCCTCATCCTGCTTGCCACGGGCCTGGCGGCCTTTCCCTTCGTCCGCAACTACGTGCTGCTGGCTGTTGTGATCGCATGTATCCCGCTTGGAACCGCCTTCACATTTCCCTGTGTTACATCACTTCTGTCGCGCGTGATCCCGAGCAACGAGCGCGGGCTCTACATGGGAGTGCAACAGACCTATGGAGGAGTGGCGCGCGTGGTGATACCGCTGTGGGCGGGATTTGCCTACGACCACTTCGGCAAGGACGTCCCCTTCATCACCTCGGCCATCCTTGTGCTTGGATCGCTCTTCCTCGGCCTCGGCGTGGACGACGGCCGAAAGGTCAAGGCGCCGCCGGAGGTCGTGAGCGAACCGGCGGTTTAGTCCGGCGGCGGCTGCGGCACCAGCTCACCACGCCGCTCCGCAGCTGTGATCAGCCGCACGCCTCGCTGGTACGTGAAATACGCGTACATCCACTGCAGCAGTACGCTGAGTCGATTCCGGAATCCCACCAGGTACATGATGTGAAGCGTCAGCCAGAAGAACCAGGCAAGTCGCCCGGAGAAGCGGACCTTTCCCAGGTCTGCTATTGCTCGTGATCGTCCGATTGCCGCGAGATCTCCCTTGTTGCGATAGCGGAATGTTTCTGTCGGCTGACCGCGCATCAAGCGCATAACGTTTCGGGCCGCGGTGCGTCCTTCCTGATTTGCCGCTGGAGCAACTCCGGGTACAGGCGGTTTCCCTTCCGCCTTTCGTTCGACAAGGGCCATGTCGCCGGCGACCAAGACTTCGGGATGTCCCGGTATCGAGAGATCGGGCTCAACCCGCACTCTGCCCACGCGATCCGTTGGAACTCCGAGCGTTGCACCGATGGGCGAGGCTGCATTGCCGGCTGCCCAGAATACGGTGCGCGTGGATATTCGCTCGTCGCCGATGTAGACCGCATCGCGCTCGATGCGCGTAACGACGGAGCTCGTCCGCACTTCGACGCCAATCTCGCCAAGGTCGCGGCACGCCTTGCTTGCCAGCGACTCTGGAAACGACGGGAGTATTCGTGGTCCCCCCTCGAGAAGAATTACTCTCGTAGTGCGCGTGTCGATGTGACGGAAGTCCGGATACAGCGCTTTCCGCGCGATGGTGGGAAGAGCGCCCGATAGCTCGACACCGGTCGGACCGCCTCCCACAATCACGAACGTCAGGTATGCATCCCGCTCTGCTTCTGTTGTCGACTTTTCGGCGCGCTCGAACGCGAGCAGAAACCGCCGTCGTATCTCCGAGCCGTCCTCGATCGCCTTGAGTCCCGGGGCAAGCGGCTCCCATTGATCGTGCCCGAAGTAGGCGTGTCGCGAGCCTGCGGCGATGATGAGGAAGTCGTACGGGATCTCACGATTCTCGTAATCCATGCGGACGATCTTTCTCGCGACATCGACCGAGCGCACCTCTCCCAGGAACACCGTCGTGTTCAGCTGTCGCCGCAGGATCCATCTGATCGGGGCAGTGATGTCGCTCGGGGCCAGTGATGCCGTCGCCACTTGGTAAAGCAACGGCTGGAAAAGGTGATAATTCGTTCTGTCGATGAGCGTGATGTCTGCATCCACGTTGCGCAGCGTCTGCGCCGCGGTAAGTCCGCCAAACCCGCCGCCGATGATGACTATCTGACGGCGCTTCAGCGTCGCGCCTCCGATGCCGACGGTGCGGTGCATGTCACGCGATTCGTTCCTCGAGCGTGCGCGCTGTGAGTGTCATCAACAGCACCAGGACTATCAGCAGCACGCTGTACGACGCTGCTGTCCCGAAGGCCAGTGCCCTCAGCTGCGCAAGGATCTCTATCGAGATCGGCCGGTTGGCATGTGTGTAGAGAACAACGCTTGCCACGAATTCCCCTACAGCGGTCACCGCCGCCAGCAGCGCTCCCGCGACGAGTCCGGGTCGCGCGGCCGGTAGAACCACTCGCCGCATCGCCAGCCACCACGATGCGCCCAATCCCCTCGCTGCGTCCTCGAGCGAGGGATCCATCTGACGCAGCGACCCTTCCACCGCAGTGGCCACCAGCGGGATGTCGCGAATGAAATACGAGAGCGGAAGTATCCAGAACGTTCCGACGAGCAGCACCCGCGCGGTCAGGAAGTCGTTCTTGTTGAAGGTTGCCGCGAGTCCGAGCGCGATTGCCGTCGCCGGGATCGCCCACGGAAGTGCGACCAGCACCTCCAGCAGCCGCCGCCCGCTGAATCGCCTCAAAACTATGAGATAGGCCGCTACGAAGCAGACGACGACATTTGCCGCGGTCGCGATCAATGACATCGACACGCTGTTGACGATCGGACGCCACAGCTCGGCCTCCGAAAACAGCCGCCGGTAATTGTCGAGCGTGTACTGCGGTGGAATCACCTGTGTCGTCCACACACCGTCCCGGGCAAATGACACCAGTACGACCATCAAATGTGGCAGCACGAGGATGACTACGGTGGTGACCGCCAACGCAGCGGCCGCGAGCTGCGCGCTCCGTGAGCGAATCACACGCCTCGTCGCTGCGCCCTTCCCCGCGAGCGTGTACTTCCGCTTTCGCTCGAGCCACCGGAAGACTGCCAGTCCCGCCACCGCGCTCAGCGCCAGCACCGTGGTCTCCACGTAGGCGAGTCCCAGCTCTCCATTAAGCTTGGACGCGACGATCTGCGTCGACAGCACACGAATGCCGCCGCCGAAGACGTAGGGCGCCGAGAAGGATCCGAGCGCCGTCATGAACACGAGTAGCATCGACCCGGCGATGGCGGGCATCAACAACGGAAGAGTCACCCTTCTCAACCGTTGCCAGGAGCTCGCTCCCAGCCCTGCCGCTGCTTCGTCCAGTGTCGTGTCGAAGCGCTCGAGGCCCGCCGAGACAAAGAGAAAAACGTACACGTACATCGTGTACGCATGGACGAAGATGATCGCCCACACACCGGTCAGCCTCCACGGCGCTTCCGGCAAACCCAGCAGCCGCTGGATTCCACGGGTGACAAGTCCGCTTTC
>JAHFCS010000279.1 GCA_023249395.1 Gemmatimonadota bacterium | reverse complement strand
AAGAATTGATCAATCGCGGCGGCGAGAAAATTTCGCCACTGGAGGTGGACAACGCTCTCATGGCGCATCCGGCAGTCGAGCAGGCACTCACCTTTCCGGCGCCCGATGCATCGCTGGGCGAGGAAGTTGCGGCAGTGGTGGTCGTGCGCCCCGGCATGGAACTCTCTGAGCGGGAGCTCCGCGAATTCGTGGGCTTGCACGTTGCTCATTTCAAGGTGCCGCGACGCGTGGTATTCGCAGGTTCCATTCCGCTCGGTTCAACCGGGAAGCCACAGCGGACCGGACTCGCCAAGCGACTCGGCATTTCCTTTGATGCTTCGGCGCAGGCGGTCGCAGCAGTCGAGCATGTGGCGCCGCGTTCGCCTGTCGAGGAGATTCTGGCCAGCATCTGGGCGACGCTGATGCGAACCGGCATACCCGGAGTGAAAGAGAATTTCTTTTACGCCGGCGGCGATTCGGCTCTCGCGACCCAATTTGTCGCCCGTGTGCGCGATACATTGAGTGTCGAGGTATCGCTGTTGAGCTTTTTCGATAACCCCACCGTCGCAGGACTCGCATCCGTCGTCGAGGAGGCACTCGCAACCGAGTGCGTCTCAGTGACGCCCGGCAGTTCCGCGGACACGAACGCCCAATGAGTCCCGCCGCTCCATTCACCGGTCAATCCGAGGAATCCGCGCTCTCGCCTGCAGCGTTGGCGCTCGTCGAGCAGCGCGCCGCTGCCGCCGCACGGCGGCGCGGCCAGATCCGGCGGAATCCCGATCGCGTTGCGGCGCAGCTCTCGTCCGGCCAGCAGATGGTCTGGCTGTTCACGCAGCTCGATCAAACAACGGCCGCCTACAATCGCCCGATGGCGATGCGACTGATAGGCTGCCTCGACCACAATGCGCTGCAACGCGCTCTCTCGGAAATCGTCCGCCGCCACGAGGTTCTGCGGTCACGCGTCGCCATGGACGGCGAGATACCCACCCAGACAACATTCGTCATCGACACGATTCCGCTGCCGGTTACGGATCTGTCGAGCCTACATGAGAGCTCGCGGCAGGCGC
Organism: Gemmatimonadota bacterium; assembly: GCA_023249395.1. Classification (GTDB taxonomy): domain Bacteria; phylum Gemmatimonadota; class Gemmatimonadetes; order Gemmatimonadales; family Gemmatimonadaceae; genus UBA4720. The sequence continues at coordinate 3,033 of JAHFCS010000279.1, read as the reverse complement.
GCATGCGCGAGCTTCTTGACTCGGAAGCCCGGCGCCCATTCGACCTCACTGCCGGGCCGCTTTTGCGCGCGGGAATCATTCGCGTGGCCGATTCCGATCAAACGCTGTTCATCGTCACGCACCACATCGCATCCGACGGATGGTCCGACGGAGTGCTGGTTGACGAGCTGAGTGCGCTATATGGCGCGTTCGCCGCGGGCGAGCCGTCACCGTTGACGGAGCTGCCGGCACAATATCGGGACTTCGCTGCCTGGCAGCGGGCGCAGGAGGGTGGCGCTACAAGCCAACGGCACGCTGCCTACTGGCGCGAGCGGCTGGCCGGCGCGCCTGTCGAGCTCGAGCTTCCGGCCGATCGCCCACGTTCGGACCTGCCGAGCTCGGCCGGGGGGCGCGTCACATTGCCGCTCCGTCCGGCCCTCGTCGAGGCGCTCGAGTCCATCGGGCGAGAGGAAGGCGCGACCCTGGCGATGACGATGCTTGCGGCGTTCCATCTCCTCCTCGCCCGGCTCAGTGAACAGACCGATGTGATGGTCGGCTTGTCGATCTCGGGACGCACGCGCGCGGAGGTCGAGGGACTGATCGGATTCTTCTCCAGTACCGTGCCGGTGCGAGTCGCGGTGGATCGCGAGTTGACGTTCCGCGAGCTCCTCGCCCGCGTGCGCATCGCAATGCTCGAAGCGCACGACCATCAGGATGTCGCGCTCGGCGCCCTGCTCGATGCCTTGCCGTCGCCCGGCGGCGTTCATGGCGCGCAGGTAGCGCAAGCCCTGTTCAATTTCCGGAACATGCCGTTCGTCCCGGCGTCGCTCGCCGGACTCGAGGTGCGCGCCGTCGACGTGTTCAACGGCAGCTGCGTCACCGATCTGGACCTCGAGGTCAGCCAGCACGGCGAGAGCCGGGAGTGCGAGCTGCGCTACAGTGCCGAGCTGTACGACGAGAGCACTGCTTCGCGTCTGCTCGGACATTTCGGAACTCTTCTCGACGGCATTGTCGCGTCGCCCGATGAGACCGTTGGACGCCTTTCGCTTCTGACAACAGAGCAGCGCCGGAAGATTCTCGTCGAGTGGAACAACACCGCGCGTGAGCTTCCCGATCGTCTTTTTCTTCACGAGCTGATTGAAGCCCAGACACGAGCTACTCCAGGTGCCGTCGCACTCGAGAGCAAGGCCGGCGAGCTGACGTACAGGGAGCTCGATCGCCGTGCAAATGCACTCGCACACGAGCTCGTGCTGCGCGGAGTGCGTCCAGGCGCGCTCGTCGGAGTGTGCATGGAGCGATCACTGGAGCTGATTGTCTCTGTCCTTGCGATTTGGAAGGCCGGTGCGGCCTTCATGCCGCTCGACACGGAATATCCGCCGGAGCGCCTCGCGATGATGCTCGACGACAGCAGCCCCGCGCTGCTCCTCGCCGATCGGGGAGGTGCATCCATGCTCGGCCCACACGACTTCAGGATGTTGCTTGTCGATGCACGCTACGTGAAAGATCTCGAAGATGGAGACGCGCCGCTCGTTGTCGCGCACGAACCCGATGCCGTAGCGTGCGTGCTTTACACGTCAGGGTCTACGGGCGTGCCGAAGGGCGTGCTGAGCACGCATCGCGGCATTGCGAACAATCTGCTCGACATGCAGTTGCGATACCCGCTGGCGCATGACGACTGCATCCTGCACCAGACCTCGCTCGGCTTCGACGGGGCGGCGTGGGAGGTATTCTGGCCGTTGATGGTGGGCGCAAAGGTTTATGTGACCCGCCCCGGCGTACAGCGCGATCCCGCGTACCTCATAAGCGTCATCGCTGAACAGAAGATCGCGATGATCTGCAGCACGCCCTCGGTGCTTCAGGTGATGGTGGATCAACCGGGCTTCACGCAATGCGAGCACCTCAGGCGGATCACGGCGATCGGCGAAGTGCTCTCGCCCGCGCTCCAGGAGCGCCTACTCTCCAGCATGCCGCACACAGAGCTCGCGAACGTCTACGGACCCAGTGAGACTTCGATCACCGTGGCAGCCTGGACATGCGAACGTGAGAGCCACCGGCGGTCGGTACCCATCGGACGTCCCCAGTCAAACGCTGAGATCTACATTCTCGACTCCAGCCTGGAGCCTGTTCCGATAGGCGTTGCGGGCGAGATATACATCGGCGGAGTCGCGGTCTCGCGCGGCTACCTCAACCGGCCAGCGCTCACGGCCGAGCGTTTCATCCCTCACCCATTCCGCCCGCAGAGCGGCGAGCGTGTCTATCGGACCGGCGACATCGCCCGCTTCGGGGTGGATGGAATCATCGAGTTCATCGGGCGCCGCGATCATCAGCTGAAGATTCGCGGTGTGCGCGTCGAGCTGGGGGAAATCGAGGCTGCCCTCAACCGATTGCCGGCGGTGAAGGAAAGCGTCGTCGTGGCGCATAAGGATGCTGCCGGAGAGAAGCGGCTGATTGCCTACGTCGTGCTCGAGGATCGAAACGCCACCCCGCTCGAGCTCCGTCGCGCACTCGAGACCAGACTGCCGTCGACCTTTGTCCCCGCGGCGATCGTTCCCATTGACTCGATGCCGCGCAACACGAACGGAAAAGTGGACCGGACGGCACTCCCCGATTTCTCGAGCGGCCTTCAGTCGGCAGCTCCCGGTGCCGACGCGCCGCGCAACGGTCTCGAGCGAAGCATCGCTTCCATCTGGCAGGACCTGCTCGAGCAGGATCAGGTCGGCATACGCGATTCCTTTTTCGATCTCGGTGGTCACTCCCTGCTCGCTGTTCGCATGCTGCAGCGCGTCGCCAACGAGATAGATGAAACGGTAAGTCTTCGCGCGCTCTACGCGGAGCCCACGATCGCCGCGATGGCTGGGCTCATGTCGGGCATCGCTTCGCCCGGGGCGATCGCTCATGCGTCGCCCGTCCTGAGACTGCAGAAGGGAGGCGCGCGGCCTCCGCTCTTCTATCTGCACGGTCAGCCTCCCGGCGGAGGACGATACGCGCATGCGCTGCGGGACTACCTCGACGCCGAACAGCCGATTTACATCGTTCGCACTCCCATCTTCGATG
>JAHFCS010000278.1 GCA_023249395.1 Gemmatimonadota bacterium | reverse complement strand
CCAGGGCGGCCGCCACTTGTGCCGGAGTCGCCGACGGATTTGCCGAGAGATAGAGTGCGGCCGCACCGACAACGTGCGGTGTCGCCATCGAAGTGCCGCTGATGGTGTTCGTTGCCGTCGTGCTGCCGATCCAGTCCGACGTCACGTTCACGCCCGGCGCGTTGATGTCCACGCACGATCCCCAGTTCGAGAACGAGGCGAAACCATCGGTGATCGTCGTTGCGCCGACTGTGATTGCCGCCGGAGCGCTCGCCGGCGACAGGAGACAGGCATCCCCGGAATTGTTCCCGGCAGCAACGCCGATGGTAACGCCTGCCGCGATGGAGTTCGTGACAGCCTGGTTGAACGCAAGGGAAAGTCCGCCTGCCAGGCTCATGTTCGCCACAGCCGGCGTCAGGTGGTTGGCCGTGACCCAATCGACTCCGGCAAGTACGCCCGAAAGGAAGCCCGATCCGCCGCAGTCGAGAACCCTTACGGCGATGAGCTGAACCTTCTTTGCGACTCCATAAGTGGCTCCGCCAATCGTGCCCGCGACGTGCGTTCCGTGCCCGTTGCAATCAGCCGCGGTTCCCCCTGCGGTAACTTCATCAATGCCCTTTGTGGCGCGGCCGCCGAAATCAACGTGGGTGAGGTTGATGCCGGTGTCGATGATGTACGCATGCACGCCAGTACCATCGACGTTGTACGAGTACGTCGTGCTGAGCGGCAGGGACAACTGGTCGACCCGGTCGAGCCCCCAGGTTGCGCTCGATTGTGTGGTTACGACCGTCACAACCTCGTCCGCTTCGACGGCGGCAACACGCGGATCCTGGGCGATCATCGCAGCCACTGCATCCGGCAGATTGTCGATCGCAAAACCCTTCAAAGCCGATTTGTAGATGTGCTTGAGGATTCCCTTGTGCTTTCCGGCGATCGCGACCGCAGCACCGCTTACGTCGACGACATCGTTTCGAAGGGTGACGATGAAGCGCCCGGGGACCTTCGCGTAAACCGCCACACGCGGTGGGGGGACGATCGGCTCCTCGACCGGTGCGGATGCGTCATTGCACGACCAGGCAGCGGCCGCCACGATCGCGACACCCAGCAACTTCCTCATTGCACTCCTGGGAACAACCGTGCAGCGCTATGTGCGGAGACAATCACATACTGCACCTGGGCCCATGAAGGGTCAAGCGCGAAGGTCGCGGAGACTACCGCCCTATCCAGTAACTCGCCTTTATCAGGAACACGTTCGTCGGAACGGTGCGGAAGATCGCGCCAACGTCGCGGTTCACGTCGAAGTCGCCGATCGGCTCGAAGCCGCTTCGCTGCTGCTGCCACACGACGAACAGCGCGGATCCGGGGCGATATTCCCACCGCAGCACCGCATTTCCTCGCAGGTTCCGCACGTTGAAGTCGGGATCGCCGAACTGGAAAGCGGGCGCGGCACCCGCTCCGTCAGGATCCACGGTATACAGCCCCGACGCACTGCGCACGATCGTTCCTCGATCTCGCCCGTATACCGCGAAGTCATAAGTGCGCGGAGCGGTGAATTCCTTGAAGTTGGAATAGCGCCCGGCGGACACGAACGGCTGGGCATAGACCTGGAGGCTGACGACCGGAGTGAATGTCCATTCAACGCGCGTGTTCATGAATAGCGTCGATTGATGGAGATCGGCAAAGACGTACCGCCTGCCGAAGGTGCTCGTTGCCGATGCGTCGGCGACGCCGCGGACGAATTGTCCCGTGCTGCGACCGATGATGAGCGACGGTCCGAGGCTCACGTGTATGAAAGTCGAAGGCCGAAGATCGACCGTCGTGCTAATGTTCGGGAACTCGGCGCCCGAATCATCGCGTGTGTAGTTGATCGACCCGCTGACCCAGAACGGCTTTCGCTGGTCGGATCCTCCGTTGACGCCCACGTTCCAGCTGGCGGGCACCTTGGCCAGTGGTCCGCCGCGGGTGAATCGGTCGCTGAAGAACGCCGGACTGACTCCAGCGCCGATGCCGGCGTTCCACAGATTGGTAAACGTCGCGAAAGCTCCGCCGGCCAGGCCCTGGTAAATGGAGGTGCCGCCGAAGTTCCACGTGTGATTGGTGTAGCCGTAATAACCGAAACTTCGGAAGTGTTTTCCGGCCTGAAAATCCTGGTAACCCAGGAAGGTCGAGACAGCGCGGAAATCTGCGCGACCGTGGAAGCCAATGTCGTTCAGCTCGAGACCGGGACTCATCTCCTTGTACGCGAGCGACCCGTATACGCTTCCCGTCTTCGCGAGAGCAATCTCGCCGATGTGCCCGCCGAGCGACGTTCGCGTTGCATCGAACGTCAGATAATCGGCGTCCGGCCGCTGGTAGTAGTGTGAGCTGTTGAGCTGCGTGGATGCGATCGCCTGCTGGCTTCCCACTACGTGGCTGCCCGCGAGGAAGCCACTGGTGATCCACTTGCGCTTCTTGATTCCGTGCTCGAAATCGACTCCGCCAAAAGTGGCATTCGACCGAAGAATGTCCTTGAAGACCGGGTCACCTACGTCGCGGATTGTCGAAGTGAGCATCGACCCAACGACAGTCGCACCGGCGCGATAGTCGCGCTTGAGCCGGCCGACGAAGTAGTTCGTCAACGGCTCGACTGGAGCCGAGTACCGGGTGCCAGGCTCGTCGCCTGACACCGACAGCACGTCGGCTCTCTCCTGCGGTGTCACCGCGTCGAGCAGGCCAACGGTCCATCCCCTCGCCTTCCCGGTGATTTTCGCCGCCCCTGCAATGGTCGTCTGATCCGGAGTTTTCACGAAGGCGACGCCGGGACCACCTGCCGCCCTCTGCGGCTGCCGGCCGATACGCCGCGAATAGAAGTATCGCTGGCTTCCGTAATCGTTCTGCAGACTTACCTGGCCGAACGAGAAGACATCCGCGCCCTCGAGGAAGAACGGCCTTTTCTCGGGGAAGAAAGTTTCGAACGCCGAGAGATTGACGACCGACGGGTCTACTTCAACCTGCCCGAAATCGGGATTCACGGTGGCGGTGAGTGTGAGGCCGGCAGGGAGTCCGTAGCGCAGATCCGCTCCCGCCGATGGCTTCACATCGTTAGCGTGGAAGAATGGATTGTTGGCACTTCCCGGCGCGCGCGTCAGGCGCGTACTCGCATAAGGCATTATTTCGAGCCGCTGGGGCGAGGGAACGTCAACCAGACCCCTGAGATCCCCGAAGAGGGAGACAAACCCCGGCGACTGCGGCGTCCACGCAGCCCACGTATCGCGCTCCTGGCGGCGAGCTATGTCGCGCTGAACCTGAAAGCCCCAGATGCGTTCCGACCCTGTTGGCGAGCTCCCGAAGCGCAGCTGAGAAAGCGGAATCCTGTACTCGGCCACCCAGCCGAGCGAATCAACAGCCGTCTCGACCTCCCATACGGCGTCCCAGTTCAGGTCTTCGCTGTTGTCGTTCGACGTGTACACGTCCTTCTTCACGCCTTTCGGATTCACGGTAAAGCGAAGAGCGGTGCGCCGGTCATGATACGAATCGATGATCAGGTGCACCCAGTCCGAGTAGATCCCGCTGGCGTCCCGCCGGGCGAGTTGCGCCGCAATGGAATCGGGATGTGAATCGAACAGCCGGATACCCACGTACAGAGCGGCGTCATCGTAGAGGACGCGCACCTCTGTCTGGTCGGGCGCGCGAGCGCCGGGCTTCGGGTAGCTCTTGATGAAGTTCCCGCTCACTGGCGCCGCCTGCCAGGCCGGCTCGTCGAGCTTGCCGTCGAGGTGAATCTCGCCGCTTCTCCGCGCGGCGTGCGCTACTGGCCGGGAGGTTGTGTCGACTGTCACGGTCGCCGACGGCGCCGGAGGATTCTGCGCCTTCAGGGCACCAGGAATTGCCGTAAGGACAATGACGAGAGCTCGGCGCATGTCGGGGAAGGTAAAAGACGTGGCGCAGGCAACGCGTACGGATCTTGGACAGTTTGTGTAAGGGAATGGTTTTTCCGCGCGTTGCCCGGAGTGCTAAGATCACTATGCTGATTTTTCAACACTCACGCCGTCTGTCAACCCCGAGTCTCCGCTCCACCGTTTGAACTCGCATTCGGCCTGCGGCAGCGATTACTTACTTCAAACGCGACAGATC
>JAHFCS010000277.1 GCA_023249395.1 Gemmatimonadota bacterium | reverse complement strand
CGTGACCGTGCCCCCGACTGCCGACCGCGAGGAAGTCGCTCAGCTAACGTCGAACTACGACCTCGTCGTGTTGCCGGTTGTGGACAGCGAGCACCGGATACTCGGCGTGGTGACGGTAGACGACGTGATCGACGCGCTCGTGGAAGAGCACACTGAGGACGTTCAGCGCTTCGGCGGAATGGAAGCGCTCGACGAGCCGTACACGCAGATCGGGTTCTTCTCGATGATCCGGAAGCGCGGAGGGTGGCTGTCGATCCTGCTCGTGGGAGAGATGTTCACGGCAACGGTGATGAAGCATTTCGAGCTCGAGCTGAGCAAGGCGCTCGTGCTGACGCTGTTCATCCCGCTCATCATGAGCTCGGGCGGAAATTCCGGTTCACAGGCGACTTCGTTGATCATCCGCTCGATGGCACTCGACGAGATCAAGCTCCGCGACTGGTGGCGCGTGGCATTGCGCGAATTGCCATCAGGGATTGCGCTCGGCTCGATACTCGGGCTGCTTGGAGTTCTGCGCGTTTTGATCTGGCAGTACATGGGGATAGGGGGCGGTTACGGGGAGCACTACATCCTGGTTGCCGCGGTCGTCGGAGTGGCGCTCATTGGAGTCGTGACGTTCGGGTCGCTGGCGGGGTCCATGCTCCCGTTCGTTCTTCGCCGCATCGGCTTCGATCCCGCGAGTGCGTCAGCGCCGTTCGTTGCGACGCTCGTCGATGTTACGGCTTTGAGCATTTACTTCTACGTCGCGCTCTTTTTCCTTCGCGGGACTTTGTTATAGGTCTCTCGTTTTGTCTCGCGGTCGGTCGGTTGCGGGGTGTCTGCTTCATCCGCTAGCACGGAGGCAGTCTACGGAGCCACCCTCTCCGCTGCGCTTTCCTCCGGAAAGCGCGGCTACGAAAGCCGGGTGTCTCCTCGCTGCCTCGTGCACGCTCCGAAGCAGACACCCCGCGCCCTCCCTCCCCACACATTGGTCGAGGCCGAACGCGCGGACGTAAGAACGCGCGACATCGTTCGACCGTGGAAGGCCAGTGAGCATCATGGCGTTACTCGGCAGCGCCGCCGCACGGCGGGGAATCGACCGCTACGCCGTTTTGCTTATCAGGGTCGGGCGCGATTCACTGATTTCGGAGAAGCGGCGGCATCCGCGGTTTGCCCTATGGTGATGCCCGCTTAAGGGAGCGGATGGCGTCCCGCATAGCAGACTGTTTGCGCGGCTGCGAGGAGACCGGCGTTTTGGAGCGGAGCTTCCCGGAGGGAAGCGCAGCGGAAGCCGGGCTCCGGAGACTGCCGCGCATCAGTCTGTCGTGCGGGACGCCATCCGCGACCGTCCGCACAAATCTCAAAGACTAGGGAACGCCGGCGAGAACTCCACGCTCGATGTCCGAAGGAGTCGCGCTCGGCCCTGAAGAAGTAGGCGTCGGAATTCCCATCTCGGTGCCCTCGGCGGCGATGCCGTGCTCGAGCCAGGCGTGCTCACCCTTTAGCACGCTCATGGCGAGCTTATAGAGATTCGCGTCATTCGGGCCGTAGAGATTCCTGAAATGGTCCTCGACTCGGAGCCGGGCTTCGCGGCAGAATGTGTCGGCAAGCGCGATCGCTTCCGGTTGTCCCCCTTTCGCCAGCATCTGCGCCCGAACGCACGCAGCGGACATTGCGAACAGCTCCGCGCCGATATCCACCGCGCGGAAGAGCACGGCCTGCTTTCTCTCGAGCTTCGCGCCGTATCGCACCATCGCATGGAAGATCGAGCGACCCAGATGACGCGTGTTGTGCTCGATGAACCGGATGTGGGAGCCAAGCTTCCCGAATTCGCTGTAGCGCTTGAGCTGGCCGGTGCCGATCCATCGCGACGGATACCACGTCAGATAGAACGGACTGGACTTCGCCATCGCCGACAGTCGCTCCTTCATCGTGGATTCGGGCTTCACGATGTCGAACGCGAGCTTGAAGTGATGGTCCACGGCTTCGCGGGCGATGAACAGGCGCATGATCTCCGACGATCCCTCAAAGATGAGATTGATCCGGTAATCACGCATCGCGCGCTCGACCGGTATCGGCTCCTCACCTCGGAGCGCGAGTGACGCCGCCGTTTCGTATCCGCGTCCCCCGCGGATTTGCATCGTGTCGTCGATGATCTTCCAGCCCATTTCCGTATTGTAGAGCTTGGCAAGGGCCGCCTCGAGGCGGATGTCATAATGTCCGCGCTCGTACAGCGCAGTCGCGAGCTCCGCCACCGCTTCCATCGCGAATGTGTTGGCAGCCATCTTCGCGATTTTCTGCGCCACCGCCTCGTGCTTGCCGATCGGCTGCCCCCACTGGACGCGCTCGAGCGCCCACTTGCGCACGATGCGGAGCATCATCTTTCCCGCACCGGCCGCTCCGGCGGGAAGCGTCAGTCGCCCGGTGTTCAACGTTACCAGCGCGAGCTTCAGCCCCTTCCCTTCTCCCCAGAGAATGTTCTCCCTCGGGACTTTTACGTTGTTGAAGCGGATGACGCCGTTCTCGATCGCCTTGAGTCCCATGAAGTGAAGCCGGTGCTTCACCTCGACTCCGGGCATCGCCGAATCCACGATGAACGCCGTGATCTGCTTCACCATCTTCCCGCGTTTTTCGACGTCCGGAGTCCGCGCCATCACCACGAACAGCTCGGCGCGCGTGCCGTTCGTGCACCAGAGCTTCTCGCCATTGATGATGAAGTGCTCGCCGTCTTCAGTCGGCGTCGCCGTCGTCCGCAGGTTCGCGGGATCAGAGCCGGCATCCACCTCGGTGAGAGCGAACGCCGATATCGCGCCTTTCGCGAGGCGCGGGAAATATTTTCGCTTCTGCTCCTCGGTGCCGAAAAGCTTGAGCGGCTGCGGAACGCCGATGGACTGGCTGGCGGAAAGCAGCGCCACGATGTTTCCATCCTTGGATGTGACGAGCTCCATCGCGCGGATGTAAGTCATCTGCGAGAGACCGAGGCCGCCGTACTCCTTCGGGATCTTGATCCCGAAGGCGCCCATGTCACGCAGCTCCTGCACAAGCGGCTCGGGGATATCGCCGGTGCGGTCCAGCTCCTCCGAGTCGACGCGATCCATGAACGCGCCGAGCTTGTCGAGGAAAGGTTTGGCTCTCGCGACTTCGGCGAGGTCCTCTTCGGGATGAGGATGGATCAGATCGAGGCGGAATCTTCCAAGGAAAAGCTCGCGTGCGAAGCTCGGGTGCTCCCACTCGGTCTCGCGCGCGGATTCTGCTACGTCGCGCGCTTCTTTTTCGGTTGCAAGGCCATGCGCCTGCTCGCTCATTTCCGTCTCAGTAAGAGGGCCATCCCAATAATAGATATCGCCGCAAAGGAAAACCACTGAATTGCGTAGTCCTTGTGCGGCCCTTCGTCCATTGGCGGCACGGAAAGGCGTGGCGGTGCGGTTGTATCCGAGTCCGGCGGGGGAAGACTTGGCGGCACGGACTCCGCGGCATCCGGGCCCGCCGTGAGCACGACATAGAACGGCGCCAGTGTATAGCGGAACCGCTTCTGGAGCTCTGCGCGGTCGAGCCAGCGGTAGGCGTTGGAGTGCGTTGGGGAGCTGCGCTCTCCGACGCGAGGCGGAGGGAAGGTCTCGACGAAACCGCTTCCGCTCGCCTCGCTGGACTCCCTCCATTTCGAGAGGTCCACCGTCATCCCATCCGGCGCGTAAACCCACCCGCGGACTACGAGCACCGCCGTGTCGTTTCCCTGTCGTCGCATCGGCGTGACGATGTTGACGCCCGGCGACCCATCGCGCGACCGAAGCGTGAGCAAGATCTCGTTCGAGTAATCGTAGGTCCCGTCAACGCGCACCCGGCGATAGTGCGCCATGGCTGTATCGGAGGGCAATCCCGCGATCGGCACCGCCGGCGCAACGGCGCGGCTCGCGAGCTGCGCATTGAGTGCGCGCCGCTCGCCGAGCCTGCTGAACTGCCAGAAGCCGAGCCGCGTGAAGAAGGCGGCGATGACTACGGCGAGAAGAATGAGCGCGCGTGGCGCGATTTTCATGTGTTGGATGCGTTTCCGTGTATGGATTCCGCGTTCTCCGCGTTCTCGGTGGTACCTTACCCATGCTTACACTACAGCTTTTGAGGGGCGATA
>JAHFCS010000276.1 GCA_023249395.1 Gemmatimonadota bacterium | reverse complement strand
GTGTGACAGCATTGTCTGCGGCGCGCGGGCATGGAGGAGCAGACGATTGTCGGCGGGCGCAGCAGCTATCGCCCGGCTCACGGGAGCCGATGGGTGAATCTCCGGCAGCCAGCCGCCCCCAGACTGCGTCAGCGCCGAGATCATTCTCGAGCGTATGCGTCCGATGAAAGTCGGTCCCTCACCACGGCCGGTGACGCTCTTCGACCGGCGCCACATCACTGGTCGCCAGCTCGTCGCGCCAAGCTCGGTCGCCTTCTCCGCGAGCAGCAGCATCCGGTCGCGGTCGGCGACGGGTACGAGGAGATGGACGGGAGGCGGAGCGGGAATCTCCCAAGCGTCGGCGATCTCGATGCCGAGCGAGCGCTTTGCCATCCGCGCGATTACGCCGCGTCCGGCGTGCCCCGCCCCGTCTCGCAGCTCGACGCTCTCACCCGGGCCGATGCGAAGCACGCGCGCGTGCTGGGCCGCATCGTCACCGAGCGAGACGTGAGCTCCGGCGGTGAACGAATCGGGAGAAAAAAAGGTCGCTACGACCGGCTGATCAGAACGCTCCACCATTCCTCCTCGACGTCTTCGGCGACGACCTGCCATTCTCCCTGCGAGATTTCGGCCAGCATCGAATCCCGCTCCGCTGAAAGAATTCCGGAAAGAATGGCGCCTCCGCCCGGAGCAAGCGAGGAGTGGATCACAGGAAGAAGCTCGACCAGCACCGACGACAGGATATTGGCGAAGACGACGTTGACCGGGGCTACCAGGGGAAGAATCGAAAACACGTCCCCTTCGATGAAATGGACCCGGTCGCCAACTTCGTTGACGCGGATGTTCTCGAGAGCGTTCGCCGCGGCGTCCGGGTCCAGCTCGATCGAAACGACGCGACGTGAGCCGAGCTTTGCCGCGGCGATGGAAAGGACGGCAGAGCCCGCGCCCAGATCGGCGACGATCGAATCCGGCGTTACGACCTGTTGCATAAGGCGCAGAACCCCACGAGTGGTCGCATGCTCTCCGGTGCCAAACGCCATCTGGGGATCGATCACGATCGTCGCCGCCGGATCGGTCCCCCCGCTGAGCCACGGTGGCGCTACCGTCAGCGGTCCGATGCGGTGCGCCCGCACGTCGGCGCGCCATACGTCTCGCGTCGCGGGCCTGGTATCGGCGATCAGCACCGTTACCGATGGATCGGCTGCCAGAATCGCATTCCGGATTCCTGAGCTCGAGGTCCTGGCTGGAAAATGCGTCACGATGTCGGTGTCGGTCTCCTGAACTCCCTGGGACCCTTGTGCGAAAAGCGCATCGATCACCGCCTGCCTCTCGCGTGCTCCCGAGACTCTGACTTCGATCCAGGCTGGGACAGTGGCTGCCGGGTCAGGCAGCAACGCAACCCTTTCCCGCGCGACTCACGCTCCCAACGATTCTTTCACCTTCGACCAGAAGCCTTTCGGCCGTCGCTCGAGCGGGGCAACCTGAATCTCCCCCAGGCGCTTGATGAGCTTCTCCTCTTCTTCGATGAGCATGTCAGGCGTATGCAGTTGGAGTCTTATATGCAAATCACCGAGGCCCGACGCATTCACGCGGGGAAGTCCGCGACCTCTCAAATGGAACACCTGTCCGCTTTCGGTGCGCGGCGGCACGTGAAGCGTGACGCTGGAGCTGACAGTCGGCACCTCGACGTCGGCGCCGAACACGAGCTGCGGATAGGTGACGAGGACTTCGCAATACAGATCTTCGCCGTCCCGGTCGAAGCGCGGATCCTCCTCGACTTCGAAGATGATCAGGACGTCGCCACGGCCGCCGCCGCGTGGGCCGACATTGCCGACGCCGCGCATCGTCATGTACTGGCCCGTCGCGACGCCTGCCGGCACGCGGATGGTGATTTTCTCCTCCTGCCGAACGCGTCCCTCGCCACGACACTTGCGGCAGGGCGAAGAAATCACGGTCCCTTCGCCCGCGCAGGTGGGACACGGGCTGACGCTGATCACCTGTCCGAAAAATGATCTCTGCGCACGCCGAACTTCTCCGGCCCCGGCGCATGTGGTGCAGCGCAGCACCTCAGTCCCGGGCTCCGCACCTTTCCTTCGCAGCGGTCGCAGCTGAGAAGCAGTTTCGCCGCGACGATCTTTTCTACTCCGGTCGCGACTTCGGCGAGTTTCAGCGGGAGCGTGATCCGGATGTCGGAGCCGGTGCGCGGTCCGGTGCCGCCGCTGCTCCCGCCGCCAAAGAGATCGCCGAATCCCGCGAATCCGCCGAGATCGCGCATGAAGATGTTAAGCGCCTCGGAAAGATCCACGTGGTGGAAGCCGCTGCTCCCTCCGCGAAGACCGGCCTCACCGAACCGATCGTAGGTCGCGCGCTTGGTGGGATCACGAAGGACGTCGTACGCCTCGGTGATCTCCTTGAACTTCTCCTCCGCCTCGCGCGACCCGTTGTTGCGGTCCGGATGGTAAGTCATCGCGAGCTTGCGATACGCTCGCTTTATCTCGTCATCCGAAGCGTTGCGGGCAACGCCAAGCGTCACATAGAAATCGGCCATTTATTGTCAGCTATCCCAGTAGCTCGGTTATCAGCTTCGATGTGTGTGTCACCAGCGATATCACCTTCTCGTAAGGCATCCGCGTCGGTCCGATGACGCCGATGACGCCGCTCAGCCCGGCCGCATGATACTGCGCCGTCACGACCGTAAAATTCGCCAGTCGCGGATCGTTGTGCTCGGCGCCGATACTAATTGTAATACCGCCAAACTCGCTTCTCTTGCGGAGGAGAGCGGCGAGATCGTCACGGGTTTCGGTCAGCGCGACGAGCTTCTTCATGTTGTTGACATTGGCGAACTCCGGTTGTTCCGCCAGCACCGACGCATGGCCGAGGAGAACATCGTCCTCCTGGCCGCGCAATGCGGCCTCGAACAGCTGCTCTCCCTCTTCAATGAAGACGTTCAGCAGCTCGGCCGCGTTTCCCGTTGGACCGCTGTCCCGGAGCCGTTCGCCGAGGCCGGTCCGGATCTGGCGCAGGGTGGAGCCCGCCAGCCGCTCGTTGAGCACACGCGTAACTTCGGCCAGCGCGGCGTCTGCGACTTCGCCCCTCGCTTCAACGAAGATCGTCCGCACCGCCCCGCCAGCAAGTGTGAGAGCGACAAGAATCCGCTCGGCCGACAGGCTTACGAGATCGAGCCGCTCGAGAACACTGTTATCGAGACGCGGACCGAGGGCGATGCCGAGCTCCTGGGTGATGACACCGAGACTTTGTGCCGCTCTCCGGAGAATCGCTTCCACCGCCGATCCACCGGAGGCTATCTCGGCGGTGAGGCGGTCGCGCTCACGCTTCTTCGTCGCTGGAAGCTGAATGAGGGAATCGACGTACACCCGATACGCGACATCGGTCGGCACCCTGCCGGCCGAGGTATGCGGGTGGTAGAGCATCCCCTTTTCCTCGAGGTCGCTCATCGTGTTGCGGATGGTCGCGGGTGAGACGCCGAGACCGAAACGGCGCGCAATAGCGTGCGATCCAGCCGGCTGGGCAGTCTCGACGTAGGACTGAATTACCGCCTCGAGCACCCGGCGCTCTCGCTCGTTCAGCTCCGGATAAGCCATGAGTTTCAACGTAAGAACGCTTTCAAGAGCCTGTCAACCCGGCCGAAAGACTGTCGAGCCGGAGCCAACCCTCGGCGTTGAGACGCACCAGGTCGCCTTCGATCACTGCCCATCCGGCTCTGACCCAGCCTTCGGCGGCGGCGCGATCGGATGCACCGACCCTGTAGCCGTCACGTGTGCGAAGGCCGAGGTAGGCACGCTCCGTCATCGCGCTCTGTCGGTCGAGTGCCTCTTCGCCGACGACGACCGACCCCCCGTCGCGCAGGATCCGCAGCCACTCCGCATACGGCTTGACATTCCATCGGCGGCGATCGCCGTCATGGCTGTGCGCGGCCGGGCCAATGCCGAGATACGAAGCGCCGGTCCAGTACGCAGAATTGTGGCGGGACTCGCGGCCGGGCTGCGCAAAATTCGAGACTTCGTAGTGCGCGAAACCTTCGGCTGTCATCAACTCGTGCGCGAGCAGGAATTCGTCGGCGTATCTCTCGTCGGCCGCAGGAGTGACGCTCCCGGCGGCGGTCCACCTGG
>JAHFCS010000275.1 GCA_023249395.1 Gemmatimonadota bacterium | reverse complement strand
AGAATTCTACGGCTTTCCGGACAAGTCAACCTATGGGATAAACATCCTATTTTCTTGACGTCCGGGGTTTTGGGCCGTCAGCGTGAGAGTTCGCCCGAGTTTCCCACTTCATTAGAAGATGAGCGCGATCCCCAATCACCCCCGGTCCCAGGCACCGTCCGCGAGCGATTTCCAGGATTCAGCAACAAACCCGCCACGCTATCGAGCGAGTGAGTCCTGTGAGATGCGCTCCTCGGATCGCTCTCCGCAGGGCCACGCGGCTGTGCCGTCGCCGGTGAGACTATGAGGCGGAGCAAGCGATTTGGCTGACGGTCTCAGAGGGATCTCTCGGGGGCTAGGCATCCACCTGCGCCACCGCTCGAATTTACATCGCTTGCAGGTGAGCCAGGCCGTTTAGCCTGCAACGGAGCTACTGTAGCGGCGGACAGTTCCGCCAGGTTATGCTTCAATGGTCCACGGTAGAACGGGTCTTATTCTCTTGTGCAGCGGCAAGATTGCTGTGTTGTTGCGCCGATGTCGCGGCCAAGCGTATCTATTATTTGACTGCACTCGACCTTACGTCGGAGCCATCGAGTGCCCGTTACAGCAAAACTCTCACGCAAGTTCTACGAGCAATTCGGCGATGACATTGCCGGCGAGCTCGTGGATTGGTTCAACGCCGTGGACCTGACATATCAGACTCAGCTGAGAGAAATGAACGATCTGAACTGGGAGCGATTCAAAGCGACGCTCCTGGCCGAAGGCGCGGCGATACGCAGTGAACTGCGCGGTGAGCTCCGCGCCGGACTCGCGGAGCTGCGCACCGAGATGGGCGGGCTACGCACCGAGACAGCCACGATGCGTTCCGAGCTGCACAAGTGGATGTTCATCTACTGGAGCGGCGCTGTCGTCGGGCTTGGCGGCTTGATAGTCGGAATGGCGATCTTCGTCCGGAGGTAGGCCGCCTCGCTCTGTTGCCAACAGCCCATACAACAGATATTATCTGTATTTCATACTGTTGTAAAGAGGATATCCATCGTGCTCTTCAAATGCCCCGACCTCGACGACGCCGAGCTGCGAGCCGCAGAACGGGTGCGGCAGCTCAAGGAAAGCCTCAACTACGTCGTTCAGGTCACGCCAAAACGATGGCAGGGCGTACTTCGCAGAAGCACCCTTGCCCAGGCCGTTCGCGCCTCGAACAGCATCGAGGGCTACAACGTCACCGTGGACGATGCCATTGCCCTTGCCGAAGGCCAGGAACCGCTCGACGCGACCGCCGAGGCAAGAGCTGCGGTAGAGGGCTATCAGCAGGCAATGACGTATGTGATTCAGCTTGCCAACGACCCGCATTTCCGATTCTCGGTCGACCTCATCCGCGGTCTTCACTTCATGATGATCGGCTACGATCTCGCGAAGAATCCGGGCCGCTGGCGACCTGGACCGATCTACGTTCGCGACGACGAGAAGAACGCTGTCGTATATGAGGCGCCAGCCGCGGAGCTCGTTCCCGGTCTCGCTGCCGAGCTCGTGGATGAGCTGAACGCGAACGACCCGGCTCGCCCGGACGTCGTCCGCGCAGCGATGGGCCATCTGAACCTCGCGATGATCCATCCCTTCTCCGATGGAAACGGACGAATGGCGCGATGCCTTCAGTCTCTCATTCTGGCCAGGAGCGGCACGCTCGCACCGCAGTTCTCCAGCATCGAGGAGTACCTCGGCAACAACACACGAGCGTACTACGATGTGCTGGCTCAGGTCGGCGGTGGCGCGTGGCATCCGGAGCGAGACGCGCACGCGTGGATTCGGTTCTGTCTGACTGCGCACTTTCAACAGGCCACCGACCTTTTGCGCCGAACACGCGACATCGACCGGCTGTGGAACATGCTGGAAGAGGAGATTCGGAAACATCATCTGCCGGATCGCCTGATTTTCGCGCTGGCCGATGCCGCGGTCGGGTACCGGGTGCGCAACGCCACGTATCGTCCGACAGCCGAGATTTCCGAGCAGGTGGCCAGCCGCGATCTCGCGCTCGCCGTCAAGGCCGGGCTGCTGATCGCGCGCGGCGAGAGACGCGGGCGTTACTACGAGAAATCGGCCAGACTCGAAGCCATTCGCACGAGCACGCGGGAGAAACGAGTCGCGCCGGCCGATCCATTCGCGTTGTGAGGAACGTCAATGGCTTCGCGCACATATAGCTCGTACATCACGTCGTCCCAACTCGCGGAGTCGGGTAGGCCGTCAAGACTCAACTGAGAGAAATGAACGATCTGAACTGGGAGCGATTCAAAGCGACGCTCCTTGCCGAAGGCGCGGTGATGCTGTAGCTCAGCAGGCGTGAAATCACAGCGGCAGCTCGTTCCTCTTCTTTCGCTCACAGCATTTCTGAGCGCCTTGCTGCTGTTTCTGGTGCAGCCGATGTTCGGAAAGATGATCCTCCCGCTCTTCGGTGGTGCACCCGCGGTCTGGATCACCTCCCTGGTCTTTTTTCAACTGATGCTGCTGGTCGGCTACGCCTACGTCCACGCGACGCACGCCTGGCTCGGGCTCAAAAAACAGGTCGCGCTGCAGGTCGTGCTGGCACTGCTGCCGCTTGCCGTACTTCCCGTTCGAGTTCTCGCAGCCTCGGGACTGACCTCTCCCTACCGGCCGATTACGTCCGTGTTCGTGGTGCTCCTCTTCTCGGTCGGACTGCCCTTCTTCGTCGTCTCGACCACCGCGCCGCTCCTCCAGCGCTGGCTCGGTAGCACGCGCCACCCGCAGGCGCACGATCCATTCTTCCTCTACGCGGCGAGCAACCTCGGCTCCCTGGGAGCGTTGCTCGCCTATCCGATTGTCGTCGAGCCACTGCTCGATCTGCACACACAGAGCCGAGCCTGGGCCGTCGCCTACGGGTTGCTCGTCGTGCTGATGCTCGCGTGCGCGATCGCGGTGATGAGATCACTGCCGGAGCCTGAAGCGCCTGAAGCGCCTGAAGCGCCGGGCGAGCCGGGCGCCGATGCGTCCCCGATTCCGTGGCGGACACGCCTTCACTGGATCGCGCTCGCCGCCGTGCCGTCGAGCCTGATGCTGAGCGTCACTTCCCACATCACGAGGGACATTGCCGCCGTTCCCCTCCTGTGGGTGATTCCGCTCGCGATCTACCTCGGCACCTTCGTGCTTGCATTCTCGCCGAGCACCGTGATCCTCCGCCGCCTCGCCGCGCTGGCGCTTCCCTTCCTCGCTCTCGTTCCGATCGCGGCGTTCGTCACCCGCCTGTCCGAGCCGCTCCCCTTCATGCTGTTTCATCTCGCCGCGTTCTTTCTGGCCGCAATGGCCTGCCACGGCGAGCTCGCCGCAAGTCGGCCCGGCGTTCGGCGGTTGACCGAGTTCTATGTCTGGCTCTCCATCGGCGGCGCAGTGGGTGGACTGTTCAACGTTCTCGTGGCTCCGGTCGTGTTTCACACTGAAGTCGAGTATCCACTGGCGCTCGTGCTGGCCTGCCTGCTTGCAGGTATCCCATCGGCGGCCGGCTGGCGTGTGTCGCGGTCTGACGTTGCCTTCGCCGTCGGCGTTGGGATCCTCGTCCTCGCAGCGGAGTTCATCACGCAGTTCTTCTTCGTCGAGACCAGAACGATCCGTTTTGCCCTCTACGTGATCGCCGTCCCGGCGGTCATCGCTCTCCTGTTCCGCCGGAAGCCAATCAGGTTCTCTCTCGCACTCGGCGCCATTGCGCTCGCGGCTGGTCTTTATCCCGACTGGACGCAAACGGTCGTGGCTTCCGAGCGCAGCTTCTACGGCGTGTATCACATCATCGATAACGAGTCGTATCGAGTGCTTCTCGCCGGAAGAACAAACCACGGCGCGCAATCACTGATTCCGAAATGGCACTGCGCACCGCTGACCTACTATTACCCGACTGGCCCGCTCGGGGACCTCTTCTCAGGCTTTACCGGCGAGCGCTCCAAGTCGAACATCGGCGTCGTCGGACTCGGCGCCGGCTCCATCGGCGGGTACGCACAGCCCGGGCAGAGCTGGACCTTCTATGAGATAGACCCGGCAATCGAGCGGATCGCGCGCGATCCACAGTATTTCACTTTCCTGCGCGACTGCGTCCCTCGGGCGAAGGTCGTTCTGGGTGACGGCCGGGTGTC
>JAHFCS010000274.1 GCA_023249395.1 Gemmatimonadota bacterium | reverse complement strand
TCTAGGTGCTCTAGCTGGAATCCTTCCCGCGCGAGCTCGAAGGTGAAGGCTGCAGCTATGCCCCTCTCGGGTTGTCTTTCAGCCGATCAGCGACCGGTGGCGCCGCCGGCGTCCACGGCCGCTGACCCCAGCTCGCTGATCAGCAGCTCCTGGGCTCCAACTCCTCCTGCGCGCTGGACGTAGTCGCCGCTCGAGGAAAGGTCCCACCCCGTCGGATCGTTCAGATAGAGGTCGAGGATCCGGTCCAGCTCCTGCATGTGCACCGGATCCACGACCGGCACGAGCAGCTCGACTCTGCGCCGCAGATTGCGCGGACGGAGATCCGCCGATCCGATCAGGAATTTCGGCTTGCCTCTGTTTTCGAACCTGTAGATGCGCGAATGCTCCAGGAGGCGGCCCACCACGGATACGACGCGGATTCCCTCCGAGCGACCGGTGACGCCAGGTCGCAGAGTGCAGATCCCGCGCACGATAAGATCGATCGCCACGCCATCCGTGGAAGCCCGAAGCAGTGCGCGGACGATCTCTGAGTCCGAGAGTCCGTTGATCTTGGCGGTGATACGTGCCGGCCGGCCGGCGCGCGCGTGCGACGCTTCTCGCTCGATCAACCCGAGCAGTGCATCGCGCATCTGGTGTGGCGCCACCAGCGCCCCGCGGGAAAGTCCGAGCGGAGGAAGCGATCCACCTGTCAGCGCGTTGAAGAGATCTGCAGCGTCGGCCGTGAGCTCCTCGCGCGCGGAGAAGAGAGTCAGATCGGTGTACTCCAATCCCGATTTGCTGTTGTAGTTCCCTGTGCCGACGTGGACATAGCTGCGGAGCTTTCCGTTCTCCTTACGGACGACGAGTGCAACCTTCGCGTGGTTCTTGAACCCGACGAATCCGGAAACGACATGGCCTCCCGCCCGCTCGAGCTTTCGCGCCCAGGCGACGTTGTGCTCTTCGTCGAACCGCGCCTTGAGCTCGATGAAAACGACGACTTTCTTGCCGGCATGCGCGGCCGCGACAAGCGCGTCAACGATCGCTGACGGATCGCCCACCCTGTACAGGGTGATCTTGATCGCCGTCACGTCGGGATCCACAGACGCGTCCTGGAGATACTTCACGACCGTTGCGGCGAAGGAATCGAAGGGGTGATGGTAAAGGAGATCACCTTCGCGCGTCGCGTCGATCAACGATTCGTTTTCGCCAAACGGCTCCGCTGCGCGGAAGGGCTCGTATGCCAGCGACGAATTGTTTGGCAGCGGAAGCTTGGTCAGACAGCGAAGATCGAGCAGACCGTCGATCTCGTGGATGTCCGCGGGGTCGAGCACCGCCGTCCCGGACGCATCGTCGCGCTCCAGGTTCTCGAGCACGAGGCTGCGCACGAAATCCGGCATCTCGCGCTCCACTTCCACGCGCACAGCCGGATTGTAATGGCGTCGCACCGCTGCGTCGGCCACTGCCTCGATCAGATCATCCGCGTTCTCCTCATCGAGTGCCAGGTCACCGCCGCGCGTCACCCGGAAGACGTACACGCCCTCGATCCGCCCGTCGGGATATACGAGATCGATATTGGCTCGAA
This sequence comes from Gemmatimonadota bacterium, assembly GCA_023249395.1. Lineage (GTDB taxonomy): Bacteria > Gemmatimonadota > Gemmatimonadetes > Gemmatimonadales > Gemmatimonadaceae > UBA4720. The sequence continues at coordinate 2,551 of JAHFCS010000274.1, read as the reverse complement.
TCACCTCTTCCATGGTGATCACACACCCGGTCTCGCCCGGCACCTGCAGGAATCGCGGAACGTCGGGAGGCAGCTCGAGCTCGGCGAGGTGTAACCGGCCGGCGTTCGCATCGCGTCGAACGACGGCGAGAGCGAGCGTGAGATGCGGGAGGTGCGGAAGTGGATGGCCAGGACTCAGCGTCATCGCCATCGGGGTAAGCGAGGGATGAATCTGTTCGCGGCATTCGTCCCGGAGCTTCCCCCGCTGCGCATCATTGAGCGCGTCCCAGCTGACGATGCGGACACCGTAATCTTCCAGCTCGCGCAGACATTCGGCGGAGCACGCGGCCTGCCGCTCTGTGATCTCCGCAACCTTCTGCGCGATCTGCTCAAGCTGCTCGCTGCGCGTCATGCCGTCCTCGCATTGTTCATCGGACTGCTCTCGCGCCGCCCTCCTCAGCCCGGCAACCCGCACCATGAAGAACTCGTCCAGATTCGCGCTGACGATCGAAAGAAATCGCAGTCGTTCTCCCAGCGGCGTCTTCGGGTCTTCCGCCATCGAGAGCACGCGACTTTGAAACGCCAGGAGACTCAGCTCCGGATTGAGGAACTCGGGGATCCCCTGCCCTTTGCGCGAGCCATCCGTGCGCCTGTCGAGCACGGCGGAGAGCTCCGCACTGTTCGCCTCATCGCCGTCGCTTTTCCATTTGAGAAGCAGCTCAGCCCGGTCGCGGGGTCCGCCGGTGAACGGCCGGAGATGGTGCTCTTCCTCGAGAGAGTGCGCGAGCCGGTCGACGAACTCCACGGTGCCCCTCCGGCCGTGGACGCAGAGCTGGTGAAAGCTTCTCAGTCCTCCGCCCTTGCGAACGAGGATGTGGTCGTAGTGGAGCTCGATGCGGGGCCGGCGAAGCCAGTCCGGATTCACGGCGCGCGTCAACCGGTCGGTCTCGAGCTCCAGCCGAACGACTAGCAGATTTGGATCAACCAGCCCCTTGAGACGCCGGCAAGCAGCCGTATTCTCGGCGACAGCGTCGCTCACCTCGGTGGCCTTGACGCGCGAGTCGAATCGCGCCTCGGCGCCCGAAGACGCCGACCCGATACGAACCGAGAGCGTACGGATATCGTCCGCGCCTAGTCTCAGGCGGCAGGTGATGTTCCGCCGCCGAAGTGTGTCCTCGACGGTGTCGAGGTAAAGGTCACGGTGCTGCGAGGTCCGGGGTTCGCCGCCTGCGAACCCCGGCGGAAGGCTTGACGATGCCAGCTCCTCGACGTGCTGCGACGAGCGCAGCTCGTACCGAAAGGAGTGCCTTGGACGTGTCACCGGGTCATCGCCGCTTTCTCATTACTGTCCAAGGCACTGATCCGTTATCTCGCGTCTGACCTGGCGCGGATCGTTGATCGTCTTATAGAAGTCGTCGAAGTACTCGAGTGTCTCGTCGACGAGCTTCGGCTTCAGCATTTTCCCGATGTCGTCCTTGTACAGGGCGTAGATGGCGTCCTTCTTCTCCTTGAACAGAGCGACCACCTTGGCCACCTCATCGGCCGGCCCGCAATATCCCCTGTACAGCCGCTCGCGAACGCGCTGGATGGAGAGGCTCGGATCTGTCGTCGCGTATCGGGTATTGATCGCTCCGGAAAAATCAAAATCGAACGGAATGGGGAAAACGTTGCCGGTGGAATCGGTCACCAGCTCAATGTTGTGAAGGCCCCCTATCGAGAAGTCGGTGTTGCCGATGAGATACTCGAACACTCCAACGAGTGCATTGTGAAATGGTTCAAGGTCAGCGGATCTGGCGCCTTTGACCTTCATGAGCGGCCCACCGATGCGGACGGCCATGAACTGGGGCTCTTCGAGCAGAATTGCGGCGCGCTTGGCGAAGACTTTCCCGCTGGCGCTGTCGGTGTAGGTCATCTGAAGCAGCCGGGCCGTGTGACTCTTCGGCGTCAGCAGGTGGTAGATCCGGTAAAGCTCGAGCTCCTGAATGACGTATTGCTCGTAGTTATCGTCGTCGCGGCAGAAGCTGGTGAGCTTCGGCTGGTCGAGGCCGTGGAACAGCGTGCCCTTGGTCAGCGGCCGCTTGAAATTCATCCTCACAGGAGGGAAATCACAGTTCTTGAGACGCCAGATGCCACGCGTCTTCAGCTCTGTTGGCACCACCACCACCTTCCCGGTGGAATCGGTGTACGAGATTGTCGCCGGCCGCCATGGCGTCTTGTCGCCGTGATCGCCGCGAATGCGCTTGATGTTGGTTGTGAGGGTGACCGTGAGCGGCTCCTCGGTAAGAAAGAACTTGCCCGGGTCCATGGCCTTGTTCTCTTTCTCGGCTTTTTGCTCGGCTTTTTTGGCGGCCTTCTGCTGGTCAGTCGGCTTCTGGCCTGAGGCGGCGGTGAACGGAATCACAGCTCCGGCAATTGTGATGGCCGCTGCGAGCAACCGGAATGAGCGCGCTTGCAACACGTTTCTCCTCCTTCGCTGGTTCTAGTTGAGCGTCGCTTCGACCAAGTCGGATCCGCACGAGGCTCGCACGAGTGCGAGAAGCTCATCGGGCTCTGTCTTGCTCTTCAGCTGCAC
>JAHFCS010000273.1 GCA_023249395.1 Gemmatimonadota bacterium | reverse complement strand
TGCCGGTGACGTACCGCCGTGATCTCCTGATCCGGCGCTCGCGGCGGAAGATCTCGTGATCCGTGAGGACGCGGAGACCTTGTCTGTCGTCAAACGGCGGGATGACGAAACCGCCGTGCAACACTCCGATCGCGAGACCGGCGTTGGGCGGACGGTGCCCTTCGGTAAGAAGCTCCTCCAGGCGCTCAGCCTGCCCCGCATTATCGCAAAGAATGATCGTCGAGAGACCATCGCCCACGACTTCGCGGAGCCGCTTCATGTCGCGCAGAATCGGCTCGGGCGGCAGAAGCGGAAAATGCACGACCTCCGGCTCGGCGCTTCGATTCCGGTCCGCGCCGACGACCGGAGGAGCGTCACGAGTGCGAGGTGCATCGAGAAAATCCGACTTCGGCTGCATGTCCCCCGCGCCGAGTCCAACCAGACCAAGGGAAGCGAGCGCGCGGAGTATGTCCTCGGGCCTCGCGTACAGGTCCTCACGTCCAGGTGCGTCTTCGCCCCGACGCCGCGCGAGCTCGATGTGATGTTGCGCTTCATCCCACGTCCGGATCAGCTCCGGACCGATATGGCTGTCCTCGGGAACGGCGACGATTGTGTCCGGAGAAAAAAGAGAAATGATCGAGACGCGATCGCTGTCGTCGGCAGTTCCCGAGAGCTGCCCGTCTACCGGCAGGACGAGCGCGAGCTCGGCATCCCTCGTCGAGCGCTGGCTGATGAGATCGAAATGCCGCAGCTCCACTATCTCGTCTCCCCAGAACTCCAGCCTCACCGGCTCAGCCATTCCGAAGCTGTAGATGTCGAAGATTCCGCCGCGCATGCTGAACTGCGCGACGTCCTCGACCATCGGGACGCGCTCGAACCCGATGGACTCGAGATGGGCCGCGAGATCCTCCGGTCGGCGCGAGTCGCCCTTGCGCAGCTCGAGTCGGGTGAGCGCCAGTGCCCGCGGGAGCTGAGTCCGCTCGAGCAGTGCGCGCGCCGTGGTGAGAAGGATTCGGACGTCACCGCGGGCCAGCCGCTCGAGTGTCTCTACCCGCTCGCCGGCTACTTCGGCGTGTGGCTCCGCTTCGCCGAATCCTTCGCGCGGCGGATAGAACGCAACGGGAAGCTCATCGTCCAGCGACTCCAGATCGGCGAGCCATCGCTCGGCGGCTGCGACGCTTTCGGCTACCACCACGAAAAAGCGCCCCGGACTCTGCCGGGTGAGCGCGGCGATCAGAACGCTGTCGCTGGAACCCGGGAGGCCTGAGAAGTGTAGTCGAAGGCGGGACGGCGGAAGGGCCGCTAGCGCTCGCGCAAATTCGGGGAGTGCCTTTACGGCCTCGAGTAATGCTGGCAGTGACACCGCGCGCAAGGTATAGTAGTTGAAGCTGCCGTGGTAGCCGAAGACGGGGCGTAACACCGGAGGACCGATGAGGCCGAAGAGCGTGTTCCTGGGAACGGCAGCACTGCTCATCGCGGTCGCCGGCGCGCAGGCCCAGCGAGTCGACAAGACACGCGTATACGAAGGATACGGCCAGCGATATCAGGGTGCGCCAGCGGTGAACGTCTGGATCGACCGCTTCTCCTTCAATGCCGGGGAGCGAATCCGCGCCTATTTCGAGAGCGAGCCGGGAGCGTACGTCACCGTTCTCCGCGTCTCGACCGCCGGCTACATTCGCGTGCTCTATCCGCGCACTCCGACCAGCCAGCGAGCCTATGGGACCGATCGACTGGTCGATGACGAAGTTCCCTATGGAAGCCAGTCCGCATTCTATCTGAATGAGCCGGACGGCGTGGGATTCGTGTTCGCTATTGCATCGTACGAGCCCTTCAACTACCGCGCGTTCAACAGCGGCGGACAGTGGAGCACGTTCGAGCTCGCGGCCAGCCGCAACGCCGATCCGTTCACGACGGTCGCCCGGTTCGTTTCGCGAACGCTGTCGCCGCGCGCCGACTACTCGACCGACTACATCCAGTACGAGGTCTACAGCGACGGACGATACAGTGACGTTCGATATGGCCGGTATGGCTCGCGATATTATGGCCGCACCGGCTTCGACGACCAGTATCTTCGCTGCCTCGATCTCTTCGGCATCCAGGCGGTGAATTACTGCCGCACGTATGTGGACTTCGGTTCCGTGCCCTTCATCGTCGGGCGAGTTCCGCGCACCCCTGTTCCCGTGACCCCCGCGCCGCCAAAGGGGCCAAAAATGACTGCGCCGAATGCGTACGTACCCGACCCGGTCATCGCGGGGGGGATAGCAAAACCCGATGCGCCATCGGAGCCAACCGAGAGTCAGAGCGCAGGTAAGCACCCGTGGTGGGAACAGCAGCGTCGCGAAGCCGCGCGCAGGGCGAGCGGAGAACGCGCCGCGGGGGCACCGCGGGTGGAGCCGCGAGTCGCATCGCCACACGAGTTCCGCAACTATCCACAGGAGCCGCGAATCGAGGTTCGTCCCGAGCCGCGCCTCCAGGCTCCGCCTGAGCGTCGGTACGAGCCCGCACCGCAGGCGGCCCCACAGCGATACGAGCCGCCGCGTCAGGTTGCACCGCAGCGATACGAGCCAGCGCCGCGGCCCGCGCCTCCGCCGCCGAGAATCGAGACGCGGCAGGAGCAGCGCCCCGCCCCGCCGCCAGCGTCGCACCCGGCTCCGGTGATTCAGCCGACGGCGCCGCCTCCGCCGCGCGATCAGTAGGAATCAACAAACCAACAGAGAGAGGCACAGCGGCCGGTTATATTCACCCCTGTGAAGCTCGATCACATCCGGAATTTCTGCATCGTCGCGCATATCGATCACGGCAAGTCCACGCTCGCGGACAGGTTGATCGAGGCGACGGGGATGCTCCAAAAGCGCGAGATGAAGGCGCAGGTGCTCGACACTCTCGACCTCGAGCGTGAGCGGGGGATCACGATCAAGCTCAACGCCGTGCGAATGAGCTACGACGCTCGCGATGGAACCACCTACGAGCTCAACCTCATCGACACGCCGGGCCACGTGGACTTCACGTACGAAGTCTCACGATCACTTGCGGCGTGCGAGGGTGCGATACTCGTCGTCGACGCGTCGCAGGGAATCCAGGCGCAAACTCTCTCGAATCTCTTCCTCGCCCTCGACGCGGGGCTCCAGGTCATTCCGGTACTCAACAAGATTGACCTTCCAGGAGCCGAGCCAGAGCGGCGCAAGCAGGAAGTCGGCGATCTCCTCGGCGTGGAACCGGACGAGATCCTGATGGTGAGCGCAAAAGAGGGCATCGGCATCGCCGAGCTCCTCGAGGAAATAGTGAAGCGCGTTCCGGCGCCGACAGGCGATCCTGACGGACCACTGCGGGCGCTGATCTACGATTCGTACTACGACCGCTACCGCGGAGCGATACCCAGCGTCCGCGTGGTTGACGGAGTGCTGCGACCAGGTACAAAGATCACGTTCGGCGCGAGCGACTCCGTTTATGAGGTCGCCGAGGTCGGCTACAACCAGCTGCGCCAGGTGAAAACCGACGAGCTCGGCCCGGGCGAAGTGGGCTACGTCGTCGCGAATGTGCGGTCGGTGAAGGAGACGCGCGCGGGTGACACGATCTTCGATGCGAGCAACAAGGCGACGGAGCCCCTGCCAGGCTACAAGGAGGTGCGGTCATTCGTCTTTGCCGGCGTCTACCCGACCGACACGACCGAGTATGAAACTCTCCGCGACGCGCTGGAGAAGCTCCAGCTCAACGACGCGTCGCTGCAGTACGAGCCCGAGACTTCCACCGCCTTGGGATTCGGATTCCGCTGTGGATTCCTCGGCTTGTTGCACATGGAGATCGTGCAGGAGAGGCTCGGCCGGGAGTACGAGCTCGAGCTCGTCACCACCGTGCCGAGCGTCGAGTACCGGGTGTACCGAACTGATGGCACGATGCAGCTCATCGAGAATCCGTCGCTCATGCCACCGGCGGCCCTCATCAATTACATCGAGGAGCCCTTCGTCAAGGCGCGAATCATGGCGCCGGCGGAATACATCGGCGGGATTATGACGCTGGGCACGGAACGTCGCGGTGTTTACAGGAACATGACCTATCTCGACACTGCCCGCGTCGAGTTCGACTGGGAGTTTCCCCTCGGCGAGATCATTCTCGACTTCTTCGACCGGCTCAAGACA
>JAHFCS010000272.1 GCA_023249395.1 Gemmatimonadota bacterium | reverse complement strand
AGCAGGGGGATCAGCAGAAGGGAGAGCGAAGGGCTGACGCCGTAGCGGACCATCAGCACGAGCGTCAGCGCAAAGCCGACGGCGAAGTCGGTGAGCCCCGAGCCGATGGCTGCGATCGGCACCAGCAGTCGCGGAAAATAGACTTTGCTGATCAGATGGCTGCTGCCGACGAGACTATTGGCTGCGAGGGTCACCGCATTCCCGAAGAACGTCCACGGCTGCATCGCGACGTAGACGAAGAGTGCATAGGGGCCGTTTACCTGTCGGGACAATCCTCCGAGGTGGCCGAAGAACACCGTGAACATCAGCGTCGTGGCCGCCGGCTGGAGCACGGCCCACGCAGCGCCGAGCACGGTCTGCTTGTACCGGACCTTTACGTCGCGCCAGACCAGAAAGTAGAGCAGCTCACGGTAACGCCACAGCTCCGCGAGATTCACCGCTTTCCACGGTCGCGGCGGCTCGATGCGGAGGGTTTCGGGGAGCTTCGACTCCTGGAATCGGAGAGACAGGGACATCAGGCCGCTATTGGGGAAATGTTCTCTGTTGAGAGAGCGAATATACAACCAGCGCGAAGCGGGGTGTTATTTCTGGCTGATGGCCCGGCCCTCGGAACGCTGCCGTGCCCGCGGCTGCTCGGGATCGAGTGTCGAGGTCCTACCTTAATTACACCGAGCTGAGCATGTTTGGGATCATTCAGGGCTTGATCAAGCCCCTCATGCACATCGTGCGAGCTCTGATGCAAGCGGTCGTTGACATCGACCGGAGAATGACAAATTTCGTCGAGAAGTGATCAATGGGACTAGATACACCGTCGGTGATTTTCCTCTGCGCGGCAAAAAAACTGGGAGCCGACTTTACGAGCACCGCCATGGTAGGGCGGCAAATATTCTTCACGAACGCGAGGGTCATGGCTCGAGTCTTCTCAGCCCTGGGTCTTGATGAGAACGCTGGCGACTTTGTGCGCCTCTCCAATAACCAGTTCGCCGAGCCGTACTTCCGACTGCTGGGCGCGACGAGCATTACCTCTGTCGACTACTCTCCCTACGAGTCAGCAACGGTTCTTCATGACATGAACCTGCCAATTCCCGATTCGTTGAAGGGGCGCTTTACCGTGGTCCACGACGGCGGAACGCTCGAACATGTTTTCAACATTGCGCAAGCGCTGAAGAACTGCATGGAGATGGTACAGGTGGGCGGCCATTTCATTCAGGTAACCTGTGCGAACAACTACATGGGTCATGGCTTCTGGCAGTTCAGTCCGGAGGTGGTTTTCCGGGCGTTTGTTCCGGCGAACGGCTTCTAGGTGAAAGTCGTCCTGGTGCACGAAGTAGTGCCTGGCGGATCGTGGTACGCAGTCAGCGACCCGGAGCAGGTCAAGTCGCGTGTCGAGCTGTGCAATCGCAATCAGACCTACCTTCTGACTTTGGCCGAGCGGATCGAAACGCCGGAAATATTCAGCGTTCCGCAGCAGCAGAGCGACTATGTCGCCCTCTGGGAAGCGAGCGCGGACAAGTTTCGCCAACCGAGCCCGCGAGAAGGCCAAACATCCTTGTCATCGCGGGCTTATGCCGCGGCGATGCTCCCGCTCCGCCATCTTCCACTTCCAGTGAAGAGAATCTTGAGGACGGGATGGAAGAAACTCTCGGCGCAGCCGCAAAAACCAATTCGCGGCTTCGATCGGCCCTACTATCGTCGAATTACGGAGGAACAACTTCTTGCCGGTAAACTGAGCTGACTTCTACCGGTTCACTGGTTTCATCATCCCCGATCACGGCAACCACCGAGCGGCGCGCCGGCTGACGCCGTTCATCCCCCTTCTCACAAGTGCTCTCACCCTGTCCGCCCGCGGAGTCAGCGAAGCCAACTCGTTGCGGGACTGGTCGAGCGGATAGCTTCGACTTGAATGCAGACCCAGGTGACCGGGCATGACGCCCTCTACCGCACCGGCAATGAATCGTGTTCCAAGTGTGTTGCGTTCCGCCTTCTCCTTTCGCACGAAGCACATGGAATTCACGAATTCCACGGAATGGACGTGTGAGAGGCCCTGCTCGGTCATCTCAAAGTCGTACTTCGCGAAGAAGCCGCGCATGACGTCGGTTGCCGGTTTCTCTACGCCCCAGTGCTCATGGCTGATGACGTCGGCGAGCCGCTTGAAAAATGCGATGGAGGAAAATGGATCGAATAATCCTCCTTCAAATTCCTTCCAGTAACTGCAGTGCATGTCTTCGGCGACGAATATACCCCCGTTGTTCAGGCGCGGAAAATAACGGGCAAATGACCTTTCAATGTCGCCCGACCGGTGGGATCCATCGTCGATGATGACGTCGAACGCTGGAGCGCGCGCGAGCACCGCCGCCTCTGCACCATCTGAGTTTGCGTCACCCACGACTACAGCAATGCGCGGATCATCGAACGCCAGTTTCGCGCAATCGGGGTTGATGTCGCATCCCACCAGCGCACGCGCATTGGGGAAGTAGGTGGACCAGATTTCGAGTGATCCGCCGTTCTGGACGCCAATCTCCAACAGGCTAATCGGCTCGTCCCGGTATTCGCGAAAGGCGCGATCGTATTCGGGAAGATAGATCGACCATTTGTCGGATACCTTGCCGGTATGGTCTTCGTAAAGTCGTTTGAGGGACTTCGCAGTCATGATGTGTCTCTACGGCCTGGTGGTTGCGGCCGCAACTTTGAGCGGTCACGTCGCATGGTCAAGATACCGCGACTCCATCGCCGACGCCGTAGCGGACCTGGGCAAGCTACCCTCAACCAGTGCGCCGGACAGTTTTCTCGAGTAGCAGCTCCAGCTTTCTCGCGATCGTGCCCGTTGGAAAATTCCTGTGCACGTACGAGCCATGTCGGTAAGTGAGACGATGGAAGTCGTGATTGCGCATCCAGCTGTCGACGCGCTTCTCGAACAACTCACCCGCGTACGCCGGGTACCGTTCCGACATCACATTCTTCTCCCGATACACTACCGGGGACCGGAAATCGGACGTACGAACGAGATACATCTGGTCCGAAAAGCCGTAGCTGACACAGAATTCGTCGTCGACAGCGAACGCTTCCTTCGCAGCCTCGGCGTAATTGTCATTCCACGTGAGGTTGGCGACCTTGACGCGGCCGTCTGCCTCGAAGCGCTTCAGCGCGATTTCCAGCCAGGGAGTGGCCCGGGCCGGCATCGAATCGCCCGAGAAGTGAAGCAGGAAGTCCGTTTGACACAGATAGATCCCGACCAGCTCGGCAATGGAATAGACGTAACCGGAACCGAAGGAAGCTTTCGACAGCCCGAAGAAATCGAGCGCTTCGGTCTCGTGATCCCGAACGATGGTGAAATCGGTCAGAACGCCGGTCCGTACGAGCTTCTCCGCGCGAGCGGCCACTTTCCGCGCGTCGCTCACGTTGTTTATTAACAAGCTCCTTTTCGCGAAGTCGAACATGCTCCGCTCGACCATCCTCTCGATGCGATCGGTCTTCAGGAGAAACTCCCAATCGTTTTCCCAGCACTTCGTTTCAAACGTTATCGACGGTGGCATCAGTGGATGACCTTTGCGGACATGGAATGAGTTTATCCTCGGGCAATGACAGGACGATAGGCACGATGGACCGGCGTTGAGAGTACTCGTCCTCGCCACCGACGCGTTCGGTGGAACCGGCGGCATTGCGCGGTACATGCGGGATCTGGTCGCTGCCCTCGCGAGCTACCCAGACACGGAGCACGTGACGGTGATTCCGAGGGTTATCGCTCGCGAACCCGAGCCGCTGCCGGCGCACGTGACACATCTCACCGGCGCGGCGGGGGGGAAATTCCGGTTTGTCGCGACAGTGCTGCGAGCGGCCGGAGCGCGTCCGAAGTTCGACCTGGTAATCTGCGGCCACATCAATCTTCTCCCGGCGGCACACTCGGCCGCCGCGCTTTCGGGCGCAAGGGTCGTCCTCCTCGCGTACGGCCTCGAGGTATGGGACCCCCGAGGGCGTGTTTCGCGGATGTTGATGTCGCGAACGCACGGAATCATTTCGATCAGCTCACATACTCTCGACAGAATGCGCGGCTGGACCCCGCTGCCCGAGGATCGCACCTTCCTGATTCCGAACGCAGTCGATCTGACCCGATACACTCCAG
>JAHFCS010000271.1:3361-4120 GCA_023249395.1 Gemmatimonadota bacterium | reverse complement strand
CGCGATACGACCGCGCCTTCGACTCATAGATGCAGATGTGACCGGGGCAATTCATCGGCTTGAGCCGATACGAGACGCCCTCTACATCCAGCGGTCCGAACATGCTCTCCCGGAAATTCTCGAGGTGCCCCGAGATCTGGAACAGTCGCTCGCTAACGACGTGCGGTGTGTAAACGAGCTCGTACCCGTGGCGCAGAATGAGATCGCGCTCGTAGTTCTCGATCTCGTTGCGAACGATTGCGCCGCGTGGATGCCAGAGAATCAGTCCCGGGCCGACCCGCTGATCGGTGGAATAAAGATCGAGCTGCTGGCCGAGTACGCGGTGATCGCGGCGCTTTGCCTCCTCGAGCCGGTGGAGGTGAGCATCGAGGTCCTCCTTCGAGAAAAACGCCGTCGCGTAGATCCGCTGGAGCATCTGGCGCCGCTCGTCACCCCGCCAGTAGGCGCCGGCGGTGTTGAGAAGCTTGAAATGCTTCAGATATGAAGTATCTGGCAGGTGCGGGCCGCGGCAGAGATCGATGAACGGCCCGTCAGTATAGGTCGAGATGATCTCATCTTCGCTGAACTCGGAGAGTCGCTCGATCTTGAGTGGATCGTCGGCGAATTTCTGGCGGGCGAGCGCCTGACTCACCTCTTCCCGGACAAAGGGATACTTGTCGGCGACGACCTTTCGCATCTCCCCCTCGAATGCCTCGAGATCTTCAGGTGTGAAAGGCTCGTCTACCTCGAAGTCGTAGTAGAAGCCATCTTCGATTGCCG
>JAHFCS010000271.1:0-3351 GCA_023249395.1 Gemmatimonadota bacterium | reverse complement strand
CAGTCGCCGTACCGCGGTGGCCAGGATGTGCGCGCCTGAGTGACGAAGGACGTCGAGCGCGGGCTGATCCCGGGCGGTCAGCACCCGGAAAGAGCCGCCTTTCCGGAGGGGAGTGACGAGGTCGAAGACCTCGCCATCCACCTCCACGGCAAGCGCGTCGCGGAGCAGCCGCGGTCCGATGGACGCGACCACATCGCGCGGCAGGGTTCCCTCCTCGACCTGGCGGCTTGCACCGTCGGGGAGTGTCAACGTCAACATGTCATTTCTCAGAGAATCGGGGCGGCGGCTGGCCTTTAACTTGCTCCCGCGTAAGCTATCCTTTGAGAATACCCTTCGCCACAGGCTCGGATACATGTCTCCCTTCAGATATCACGATGAGGAATCCGGTGCGACCAACGCGCTCTACATCGCACTCGGCGCTCTGGCCGGCTTCGCAGCCGGTGTCATTGTCGCTCAGCAGTACGGCGGAATCTCGGGGCTCACCGACAGGATTCGCGAACGACTCGGCGGCGCGCAGGGGGGCGATGCACACGACGACGAGCACGAAGACTACGAAGGCACGGACGACGACCACGAGCGCCCGCTCGAGCCCACGGAAGAGCTCGAGAGGCGGGTGCTCGAAGCTTTCCGCAACGACCCGATACTCAGCGAGCGGGCGATCGACATCGGTGCGCTCGACGAAGGCATCGTCGAGCTGACGGGTTGGGTCAACGCCCCTGACGAGGCGGAGCAGGCCGTCGTCATCACGCGTGGCGTCCCCGGTGTCGACACCGTCGTAAACCGGCTGGCGATTCGCACTGAGGAAGATCTTCTCGAGGAGCTGGCTGAAGATTACGACGAAGACGATCCTGCTCTTGCTGAGGGGCACTGGGAGGGCCAGGGTATCGGCACCGGCCGGCGCCGTCAGGGCAACCCGAGCGCGATCGACAGGCACGTCGATCCGAAGGTTGAGCTCGAGGAGAAGCAGATGGAAAGGATCTTTCTCGACTCCGACGAAGAGGTGGACATCAAGGCGGGGCGGGGTCGGCGAGCGAAGAAGCCGCCCAAGATGGGTCGCACGGACGGATCGCCGGCAGCTCCCGGCGGAGTTCCAAAGAGCGACCATGTGACGAATCCGCTCGACGCGCAGAACGGGTCAGTGCAGTAGCAATCAACGGAGAGAAACACAGCGATTTTCTCGGTTGACTGTTAATTTGCGCCGAGATGCCACTTATACGAGAAACTGCCGAACTTTCCCCGCAGTATGACCCGGCGGCGACCGAAGGCGCCACCTATCGTGAGTGGGAGGAGGCCGGCGTCTTTACCGCCGACGCCAATCGATCACGGCGCGCGGGGGGTGACCGCGAGCCATTCGTGATCGTGATGCCGCCGCCCAATGTGACGGCGGTTCTGCACATGGGGCACGGCCTCAACAACACCGTGCAGGACGTCATCGTCCGCTGGCGGCGGATGCGCGGCGACGAAGCCCTTTGGCTGCCGGGCACGGACCACGCCGGGATTGCGACGCAGAACGTCATCGAGAAACAGCTCGCGGCCGAGGGGAAGACGAGATTCGACATCGGACGCGAAGCCTTCGTCGCGCGCACAACCGAATTCGTGCGCCAGACCGGCGGCACGATACTCGAGCAGCTGCGGGCAATCGGCGCGTCGTGCGATTGGACCCGCACCGCCTATACTCTATCCCCTGAGCTATCGCGCGCCGTCCGCGAGGCGTTCGTCCAGCTCTACGAGCGCGGACTCGTCTACCGCGGTCATCGTGTCATTCACTGGTGTTCTCGCTGTCTGACTTCACTGAGCGACGAGGAAGCGGAGCACGCAGAGGAGCCCGGGAATCTTTATCACGTCCGCTATCGTGTGACAGCGCCCGCGGGATCCGCGGGACCCCAGTGGATCAGCGTTGCCACGACGCGCCCCGAAACGCTGCTCGGCGACGTCGCGATTGCAGTCCATCCCGATGACGAGCGTTACCGCAACGTCATCGGCGGAACGGCGCTGCTCCCGATCGCCAACGTCGAGATTCCGATCATCGCCGACGCCGAAGGTGTTGACCCCGCGTTCGGCACCGGCGCGCTCAAGATTACGCCGGCTCACGATGCGAACGACTTCGAGATCGGCCGGCGGCACAACCTCCCGATGCCGGTGATCCTGTCACCCGATGGGAGAATGGAGAACGGCGCGGACGCAGCCCATCGCGTTCCCGATTCGCTGCTTGGGGTCGATCGCTTCGAGGCGCGCGAGGTGGTAGTGCAGATGCTGCGGCATCTCCGACAGCTCGAGAAGGTCGAGTCGCACACTCACGCCGTCCGTCACTGTTATCGCTGCGACACAGTGGTTGAGCCCCGCCTCTCCGATCAGTGGTTCGTCAGAATCAAGCCATTGGCAGAGCCTGCACTCGCTGCCGTTCGCGAGCGCCGCATCCGCCTGCTGCCCGAGCGGTGGGAAGCTGCCTACATCAACTGGATGGAAGGAATTCGCGACTGGAACATTTCGCGCCAGCTCTGGTGGGGACACCGCATTCCTGTGTGGTACTGCGATCCGTGCGGGGAAGTCATCGCGAACAGAGAGGACGTTGAGAGCTGCCCGAAGTGCCAAGGTCCGGTGCGCCAGGATGAGGACGTGCTCGACACCTGGTTCTCGTCGTGGCTCTGGCCCTTCTCGACACTTGGATGGCCGGACAAGACATCTGATCTCGCCTCATTCTATCCGACGGACGACCTCGTAACCGCCCCGGAGATTCTGTTCCTCTGGGTGTCGCGAATGATCATGGGTGGCTTTGCGTTCATGGGCGAAGCGCCATTTCATACCGTTTACCTTCACGGCACTGTGCGCGACCTCGAGCACGTCAAGATGTCGAAGTCGCTCGGAAACGGGATCGATCCGCTCGATGTGATCGCGCTCTATGGCGCTGACGCGTTGCGCTACACGGTCATCAGCGGGCTCGGCATGGGCGCCGACCTGATGCTCGATCCGAACGACCTCGAGAAATCGTTCGCTTCCGGGCGCAACTTCGCGACGAAGCTGTGGAACATCGGCCGCTTCCTGCTCTCTAACGTCGGAGCCGACGCGGTGAGATCTGTCGCCGGTCTCGACCTCGGCAGGCTCACGCGGGCTGACCGCTGGATACTGCACCGTCTGAACGAGGCAATCGCGGAATGCGATTCCGCCCTTGGGCCGGCGCGCCCGCAGGGAGGTGTCTGGAGCACGAACGAGCTCCGCGCAGGACTGCGGCTCAGCGAGTACGCGGAGTCGGCGCGACGCTTCGTCTGGAACGAGCTAGCCGACTGGTACGTCGAAGCGGTGAAGCTGCGCCTAGCCGGATCGGGCGAAGACCGCGAGGTCGCGCGCGCGGTG
>JAHFCS010000270.1 GCA_023249395.1 Gemmatimonadota bacterium | reverse complement strand
CCACCCCGAGCTCTCCTCGTCACTCGGCCCCGATCGCTTTCTCCGCGAGATCAAGGTTGCCGCTCGACTGAATCATCCGCACATCCTGCCGCTCCACGACTCGGGCGAAGCCGGCGGTTTCCTCTACTACGTCATGCCTTACGTGGAGGGCGAATCGCTCCGCTCCCGCCTCAACCGCGATGGCAAACTGCCCCTGGATGAGGCGCTCTATCTCGCCCGCGGAATTGCGGGCGCCCTCGACTACGCACACCGCCAGCAGGTCGTCCACCGCGATATCAAGCCCGAGAACATCATGCTTCACGAAGGTGAGGCGATGGTGATGGATTTCGGTATCGCAAAGGCGGTGAGTGTCGCCGCGGGCGATACCCTCACACAGACCGGAATGATGGTGGGCACTCCGGCATACGTGAGTCCCGAGCAGGCGGCTGGCGAAGGTGTGATTGACGGGCGAAGCGATCAGTACAGTCTCGCCTGTATGCTGTTCGAGATCCTCTCGGGCAAAAAGGCATTCACCGGCTCGAGCGCGCAGTCGGTGCTGAGCAAGCGCTTCACCGACCCGGTGCCGTCGCTGCGCAAGGTCGAGCCGACGGTCCCCGACGAGATCGACGAAGCGATCACGAAAGCGCTCTCGAAAGAGCCGCGCGAGCGATATGCAACCTCAGGCGAATTCGCGAAGGCGCTCATCTGGCCGAAGGTCTCGACGCCTGCCGATCAGACGACTGTGAAGGCCGCTGCCGCGCCGAAATCGATCGCCGTGCTTCCATTCGCCGACATGAGCGCCGAGCGTGAGAATGGATACTTCACCGACGGCATGGCGGAGGAAATTATCAACGCGCTGACGACGATCAGGGCGCTTCGCGTCGCGTCACGCACGTCGTCGTTCGCGTTCAAGGGCACCACAGAGGACATTCGCCAGGTCGGAAAGAAGCTCGACGTCGCAACGGTTCTCGAGGGAAGCGTCCGGAAGGCGGGCAACAAGCTTCGCATCACCGCGCAGCTTGTGAACGTCGCCGACGGTTATCAATTGTGGTCGCAGCGCTACGACCGCGACATGGAAGATGTGTTCGCGATTCAGGACGAGATCGCGCAGAACATCGTCAAGGCGCTGCGAGTAATCCTGAGCGAAGACGAGAAGCGCGCTATCGAAAAGGTCCCGACAGCGAACGTCGAAGCGTACGAGTGCTACCTCCGCGGAAGGCAGTTCTTCCACCAGTTCCGGAAGCAGAGCATCGAGTTCGCCCGGCAGATGTTCAACAAGGCGATCGAGATCGATCCGACCTATGCGCTCGCTTACGCGGGCGTCGCCGACTGCTGCTCCGTGCTTTATACCAACTTCGACGCGACCGACGTCAATCTTACGAACGCCGAGACGGCGAGTCGCAAAGCTCTTGAGCTCGCACCACAGCTCGCGGAAGCGCATGTCGCTCGCGGTCTCGCGGTATCGCTGCTTGGAAATCACGCCGACGCGGAGGCGGAGTTCGAGACCGCAATGGGACTCAATCCGCAATTGTTCGATGCGGCCTATATGTACGGTCGCGCGCTGCTCGCGCAGGGCAAGCTCGAGAAGGCAGCGAAGGTATTCGAGCGAGCTTCCGAGCTCAGGCCCGAGGATTACGTCGTGCCCGGACTCCTCGGCGGCGCATACGCCGGTCTGGGGCGGACTGCCGATGCGCAGCGCTCATATCGCCGGCAGCTGGACACTGCGAGCAAGCGGCTGGAGCTGAACCCCGATGATCCGCGGGCGTTATACATGGGCGCTGTAGCACTTTCACGGCTGGGCGAATCGAAGCGAGCGAAGGACTGGGCGGGCCAGGCGCTTGCGATCAGCTCCGGAGACGCGACTGTCCTCTACAATGTCGCGTGCGTCTACGCGACGAGCGGCGAGATTGAGGAAGCAATAACGCTGCTCGAGAAAGCCGTTGCCGCCGGATTCGGGCATTGGCACTGGATAGAAAACGATTCGGATTTCGAGTCACTGCGTGGCAATCCGCGATACGTGGCATTGCTGGCCAACAAAGACAAGTAGACGTACTGGTACGTGATGACTGACAGCCGCCCCGCGCTCACGATGCTCTCCGAAGAAGAGGAGATGTTCCGCGACGCGGTGAACCGGTTCGCTGAAGACGAAGTACGGCCGAGAGTGATGGAGATGGAGAAGGCCACGAAGATTTCTCCTGATTTACTCCCGAAGTACTTCGAGCTCGGTCTGATGGGAATCGAGGTACCCGAAGAGTACGGCGGCGCAGGTGGATCGCTCTTCATGGTGACGCTGGCGGTCGAGGCGATCAGCAAGGTTGACGCGTCGGCGGCGATCGTCTGCGACGTACAGAACACTCTCGTCAACTACCCGATCAACCGCTACGGGACCGAGGAGCAGAAGTCGAAGTATCTGCCAATGCTGACGTCGGACACCGTCGGCGCGTACGCTCTCTCCGAATCGGGCTCAGGTTCTGACGCTTTTGGTTTATCGGCCCGCGCCGACAAGAAAGGCGATCACTGGATCCTGAACGGACAGAAGCTGTGGATCACCAACGGGGCCGAAGCGGGTCTGTTCGTGGTTTTTGCCAACGCCAATCCGTCGGCGGGCTACAAGGGGATCACGGCGTTCATCATCGAGCGCGACTTTCCGGGATTCAAGGTCGGCAAGAAGGAAGACAAGCTCGGCATTCGTGCGTCGAGCACCGTGGAGCTGCTGCTCGACAATTGCGAAGTGCCCGAGGAGAACGTCCTCGGCCCCGTCGGCCAGGGATACAAGGTTGCGATCGAGACTCTCAACGAGGGACGGATCGGAATCGGCGCGCAGATGATCGGTGTCGCGCAGGGCGCGCTCACAGCGACGCTCGCATATCTCAACGAGCGGAAGCAGTTCGGCAAATCGCTTTCCGAGTTCCAGGGTATTCAGTTCCAGGTAGCGCAGGCCGCAACGGAGGTCGAGGCCGCGAGGCTCATGGTCTACAACGCCTCGCGACTGAAGGACGCCGGACACGACATCGCTGGCGAAGGGGCGATGGCCAAGCTCCTCTCGTCGCAGGTGTGCGAGCGCGTGACGTCGCTTTGCGTCGAGCTCTTCGGTGGGTACGGTTACACGAAGGACTACCCAGTCGAGAAGTTCTACCGCGACGCGAAGATCGGGGCCATCTACGAAGGAACGTCGAACATGCAGCTTCAGACGATCGCGAAAGCAATCTTGAAGTCCGGCTGATGTTGCGGCCGAGAATTATTTCATTCGCCGCCGCGCTCGTGGTACTCGTGCCGGCGCTTTCGCCAGCGCAGATCACGCAATCCGAATATGCGTCGCGGCGTGATACACTCGCCGCGCTCGTTGGAGACGGAGTCATCGTCGCCTTCGGAACGCCGGAGCCCGAAGAAGACTACATCTCCTTCAATCAGAACTCGAAGTTCAAGTACCTGACGGGCTTCAATGAGCCGATGGCTGCGCTCATCCTCGACATCAAGGGCGGGAAGATCCTCGGCACGCCGCACCTCTTCGTTCAGCCGAACGATCCGTCGCGCGAAGTCTGGACCGGAAAGCGACTCGGACTGGCCGGCGCGAAATCACTCGGCTTCGAGTCCCATCCGAGCGATTCCCTGATCTCCGTTCTCGACCAGCTCCTGTTACGTCCGGGCACGACTGCGCTCGGTGTCGTTGGCGATTACTCCGGTGGTAGCGGGATCCTCACGCGCGAAGACCAGCTAATCCGCTCGGTCGCATCGCGCCACTCGGGCCTCAAGGTGCACTCGGTGAATCTGGCGGTGCTTCAGCTTCGGCGAGTGAAGAGTGCAGCCGAGCTGGACCTGATAAGAAAAGCGGTGGCGATCACAGTTGACGCACAGCGCGATGCGATGCGCTACATCGAGCCGGGACAGAACGAGTTCGAGACGCAAGCGCTCATCGAGTACACGTTCAGGCGCAACGGCGCGGATCGCCCGTCGTTCTCGACGATCGTGGGGTCGGGCCTCAACTCCACTACGCTTCACTACAACGCCGACGACCGTTTCTTCGGCAGGAACGAGGTGGTCGTGATGGACATCGGCGCGTCGTATCGCGGCTATTCCGCAGATGTCACACGGACGGTTCCGATCTCCGGCATTTTTTCACCGGATCAGCGCGCGATCTATCAGGCGGTGCGCGACGC
>JAHFCS010000014.1 GCA_023249395.1 Gemmatimonadota bacterium | reverse complement strand
TCGCGATACGGTACGCCGCAGCGAGTGCTACCTCGAGAGCGCCGCCGAGGCACGCGCCGAGGATCGCGCAAACGAGCGGCGTGCGCATCCGCTCGATTGTGTCGAGCAGCAGCTGACCGTCGTGACTCATTCGCTCCGCGTCGGCCGCAGTCTTGAGCTCGAGAAACTCCTCGATGTCGGCGCCGGCGATCCACGTGTCCTTCTTTCCGCTCACCAGCACCGCCGCCTTCACGTTGAGGTCTCGCTCGAGACGGTCGAACAGCGCGATGAACTCTTCCTTCACCTGCCGGTTGAACTTGTTGATCGGCTCATTCGGCAGATCGATCGTGATCACCGCGACGCCGTCCTGGATCTCCGTCGTGAGCGCGTACGGCGACGTCATTCCCTCTCCACCACCATCGCGAAGCCCATCCCTCCAGCGGCGCAAACTGTCATCAGTCCGAATTGTCCGTTCCGGCGCTCGAGCTCGTTCAGCAGCGTGACGGTGATCCGCGACCCCGTTGCCCCGAAGGGATGGCCGATCGCGACCGATCCCCCCATCACGTTCAGCCTCGCCTGATCCACCGCGCCCACCGGCTCCGAAAAACCAGCCCGCTCCGCCCAATACTTCGACTCGAGGCCGCGAAGATTCGAAAGTACCTGCGCCGCGAATGCTTCGTGCATCTCGACGAGGTCGATGTCCTTGAGGGTCAGTCCCGCACGCGCGAGCGCCACGGGAGCGGCGAGCACCGGCGCCTGAAGAAGCTGCTCGCCCGGATCGAGCGCGGCGTACGCGTACGACCGGATAAAGCCGAGGGGCGGATAACCGAGCGCCTTCGCTTTCTCCTCGCTCATGAGCAGAACGCACGCGCCGCCGTCGGTGAGTGGCGAGGAGTTGCCGGCCGTGACGCTGCCGTACCGCCTGTCGAATACCGGCTTGAGCGCCGCGAGCTGCTCGTAGCTCGTATCGGAGCGAATTCCGTTGTCCGTTGTGACGACGCTCTCGAAGCGCGGCGGCACGTACACCGGCATCATCTCCCGCGTGAGGCGGCCGTCCGCCGTTCCCGCGGCGGCAAGGCGATGTGACCGCAGCGCAAACTGATCCTGCTCTTCGCGCGGAATGTGATTGATCTTCGCCATCTTTTCGGCCGACTGGCCCATCGTCTCGCCGGTCGACGGCTCGGCGATTGCCGGAGTGATCGGCACGAGATCGCGGGGCCGAATCGCCGACAGCGCCTTGAGCCGGCCGCCGAGGCTTTTTGCCTTGGACGCCTTCACTAGGGCGTCCGCCATCCCCTGCGAGTGCAGAATCGGGACATTCGACAGCGACTCCGCACCTCCGGCGATCGCGACCCCGATGTGACCGAGGGCGATCTGGTCCGCGGCGTCGGTGATCGCCTGATTGGCCGATGCGCACGCGCGGCTGACGCTGAATGCCTGGACACCCTTCGGGAGGAGCGGCATCAACGAGATTTCGCGGGCGATGTTCGGAGCGACGACGGAGGGAATGACGGTCCCGAATACCAGCGCCTCGACTTCGTCGCCGCTCAGGTTCGTGCGCTGGATGAGCTCGGCAACGCAGAGCTTGCCGAGGTCTATCGCCGAAATGGATTTGAATGCCGTGCCTGCTCGCGTGAACGGAGTTCGCACTCCCGCCACTATCGCCACCCGTCGTCCATTTCCGAATCTCGGCATCAAAAGGGAAGTTAGGCGGCCATATGGTATCTTTCTAGGATGCGGACCCCCCTGGCTGGCCGTCGTTTCGACTTGCTTGTGATCGGAGGGGGGATAACCGGCGCCGGCGTAGCGAGGGACGCGGCAATGCGGGGACTCGATGTGGCTCTCGTCGATAAGGACGATTTTGCCAGCGGAACGTCGAGCAGGTCGTCGCGGCTCGTCCATGGCGGCCTCAGGTACCTCGAGCACGCGCAGCTCGGGATGGTCCGCGAATCGGTGAGAGAGCGGGAGACGTTGTTGCGGATTGCGCCGCATCTCGTGTATCCGCTGGAGTTCACCTGGCCGGTTTATCGCGGCGCGCGTATCTCACGCGTCAAGCTCCGCGCGGCGCTCGGCGTATACAATATTCTCGCGGGACGCTTTACCGCTTTCCCACACATTCAGTCGAAGGCGAGCATCATCGCGCGTGAGCCGGCGCTCAGTAGCGATGACCTCAAAGGCGGCGCGAGCTACTACGATGCGGCGACGGACGACAGCCGGTTGACGCTTGCCAACATCCTCGCGGCCCAGGCGCTCGGCGCGGCGACGCTGAACCACACCGAAGCTCTACGGCCGGTATCGCGCGACAGGGACGACTGGCTCGTGAAGGTCCGCGACATGATCGACGGAACCGAGACCGAGGTGCGGGCGGCCGTCGTAGTGAACGCGACCGGACCCTGGAGACTGAACCTCGAGCGGCGCTGGCCGCAGCACACGGTGCAGCGGAGCGGGAGCAAGGGCGTCCACATCACTCTTCCGCGCGACTGCGTCGGAAATCGCGGCGCGCTGACGGTGATCTCTCCCGACGACGGCCGGGTGATGTTCGTGCTTCCGGGCAGCGACCTCACTGTCGTCGGAACGACGGACACCTGGAGCGCCGAAGCGCCCGACGAGGTCAGGGCTTCGACACGTGACGTAGACTATCTGCTGCACGCGGTAAACACGTACTTCCCTGATGCGCGCGCGACGCCGGCGGATGTAGTGAGCGCGTGGGCGGGCATTCGGCCGCTTGCCGACTGGGAGTCCACCAAGGCGCCATCGGCGGTGTCACGCGAACATCGAATCGTGAAGACGGGTCTCGGCATGATCACTGTGAGCGGAGGCAAGCTCACGACGTATCGGGCGATGGCGGCTGAAATCGTGGATGAGGTGGAGCGCGAGCTTGGTCGAAAGCCGTCCCACTGTGCCACGGCCGAAGTTCCGCTCCCCGGTCAGGAGCGCAGCGAGCAGATTCTCGCGCTCGCGAATGCCGAGCCGGCAATGGCGGAGCGTGTCGTGCCGGAGCTCCCGTACACGATGGCCGAGCTCAGATACGCGATAAAGAACGAGATGGCGTTCACGTTGAGCGATCTGCTGATGCGCCGCACGCGTGTGGCGTTCGAGACGCGGGACCATGGTGCCGCCGCCGCAACCCGGGTCGCAAACACGCTCGGCGCATCGATGGGCTGGTACGAAAAGGAGAGACTCGCCCAGATCGGCGTTTACGCGGGAGACGTGGTGCGGGTGTTCGGTGTGATGCCGGGGACCGACCGCCGGCGAGGGGATCGCCGCGTCTCTACGACTGGTGAATGGTCTTCAGCGCCACGATCCTGAGCGTCCGCGTGCGCGCCGGCAGCCTGAGGATGGTCGTGTCGCCCACCCCCTTGCCGACGAGTGAGAGCCCGATTGGGGATGACATGCTGACATGCCCATCCTCGAACTCGACGGAGTCACCGAACACGAGGCTATAGGTCTCCTTTTCCCCCGTTGCCTCGTCCTTGACGACAACCTGAGAGCCCAGCCCGACCTTGTCCGCCGGGATCTGCATGATGTCGATGCTCGACAGCTTGCTGAGCCGCTGGCGCAGCTGTCCGAGACGCGCCTGTACGAGCTGCTGACGCTCCAGCGCCGCCTTGTACTCGCTGTTCTCACGCAGATCGCCCATTTCGACGGCCCTGCGGATCTCTCGCGGAAGTACGACGCTCAGCTCGTGCTGCAGCTTCTCGACTTCTTGGCCGAGCTTGACCTTGAGTTCTTCAATCATCGACGCACATCCGGCTTACACTGGGGAGACAAAAAATCCGGGCGCCCTTCCCGTCAGTGGAAGGGACGCCCGTTACCGGAAGCTAGACACTCGCTACAACGCTCGCAATCCGACCGAGCGTGCTCAACGCTCGCTGATTCCGTACCGGGAGGATGCATGTTGTTTTTCGCTCGCGGCTGGTACGCTGTGCTTCCGGCAGCTCGCCGCTATGATTCTCTCGGTTTGTTGCTCTCCCGCGCCACCCTCCGCTCCGCCCCTCCCCGTCTGTCGTACTTCCTCGTCTGCATCTCGTGCGCGCGAATTACAGTCGACGCCGCCTCGGAGGGATCATCCGTCAGAACAATCAGATCGATGTCTCCCGGCGAGATCTTCCGCTCGGCGAGCACCCGCGACTGAAGCCATCGAAGCAGCCCCGCCCAGTAGCGGCGCCCGAAGAGAATCACAGGGAACTGGTAGATCTTTCCTGTCTGGATCAGCGTCACCGCCTCGAAGAGCTCGTCCAGCGTGCCGAATCCGCCGGGGAAGATGATGAACGCGACCGAGTACTTGATGAACATCGTCTTCCGCACGAAAAAGTAGCGGAACTGGATGAGCGTATCGACGTAGGGGTTCGCACCCTGCTCGAATGGAAGCTCGATGTTGCACCCGATGGAACGGCCGCCACCTTCCCGCGCCCCCTTGTTGGCGGCCTCCATGATCCCCGGTCCGCCGCCGGTGATGATCGCGAACCCTGCCTCGGCGAGGATGCGCGACACCTCCTGCGCCGCGGCGTAATGCGGATCGTCCGGCGGGATGCGCGCTGAGCCGAAAACGGTCACAGCCTTATCCACTGTCGCGAGCGTGTCGAATCCCTCGACAAACTCGGAGGTGATACGCATTACGCGCCAGGGATCGGTCTTGGTGAAGCTCTCGCCGGGTGCGGGCGCCTGGAGAAGCTTCTCGTCCTCGGTCAGCGGTTGGTCGTAGTCCCGAATCGCGTCGTCGATGACACGCCTCGTGCCCGCATGACGAAAGCTCGTCGCCTGAGAAGGTGGCGTTCGTCCCGCCATCAAGTGGCCTTCCTCAGTCCGCTCCTTGAGCCCGGCCCGCGCTCCCTCTTCTGCCGAGGCCTGCGTCTCGGGATCGAACGGCTTGCCTGTAGGCGTACGGGCCTGCTTCGAGCGTGGAGACGCGGGCGAAGGAGTGGACCGGGCCCGCGACCCGCCGGCCCTGGCCGCGGTATCTTTCTTTTTCTTCATGACTCCAGAATAGAAGGGGCAGGATCGCCCGCTGCGCTTCGTCGTGGCTCCCCGCACGCGCGGGCGCTCCTAAGATGCGTGAGCAACTATCACACTCGCCAGATGATCGCGTGTCAGTAGTCGTCATCGTCGCCGACGGAGCACGTCCTGACACGCTCTCCTCGGCTATCGACGGCGGATCACTGCCGGCGCTCTACCGCCTCCGTGAAGAGGGCGCGTTTCATACCATCACGTCGGCTTTCCCCTCCGTCACCGGACCGGCTTATGCGCCTTTCCTCATGGGAAGGTATCCCGGTCCTGTCGGCCTTCCCGGGCTTCGCTGGTACGATCGCGCTCGCATGACAGCGCGATTTCCCGGAAATTCGCGGAGCTACGTCGGGCCGGAAATGCGCTTCGTGGACAGGGATCTCGATCCCGCCGCTCCAACGATCTTCGAGCTCGTGCCGGACAGCATCGCCGCGCTCAACGTCATCAGCCGCGGCCTCTCGAAGCGCGACCGCATCGGCCGCGGCGTTCGCTTCGTCGCGCGCACCGCGCGCACACATTTCAGCGGCAACGTGCGGGGATGGCTATCGATCGATCGCTACATCGGCGCCGAGGTCGCGGCGCAGATAAGGGAGAAGAAACCCGACTTCGTCTTCGCCGCGCTCACCGGCATAGACAAGACGTCGCACGCTGCCGGCCACGAAGCTTCGGTTGTCCGCGACGCTCTCCGCATCGTTGACAACACCGTCGCCGAGATCCGTCATGATGCCGAGCGCGACGGAAGGTGGGACGCCATGCATCTCTGGCTCGTAAGTGATCACGGTCATTCCCCGGTCCGCCAGCACGAAGATCTCGCCCGGCTCGTGCATGGTCTCGGCGTTCGCACGATCGCGCACCCCTGGGTTTACCGCACTTCGGCCGACGTCGCCGTGATGGTGAGCGGGAATGCGATGGCGCACATCTATCTCGATCTCGAGCAGCGCGAGCGACCTTGGTGGCCGTCGCGCGATCCGCAATGGAAAGCGATCGCCGAGCTCCTTCTTTCGCGGTCCTCGGTCGATCTCATGATTCTTCCACGATCGCCGAGCGAGTGCGAGATCCACTCGAGGGTCCGCGGCCAGGCGCGCATGACCTGGGAGAATGAAACCATCTCGTACGAGCCGATGACCGGCGACCCTCTCGGCATCGAAGCACAGCGTGCGCTTGACGCCGACGAGGCCTACGAGGCCTGCATCGCAAGTGACTATCCCGATGGGCTGGTGCAGATCGCGCATCTCTCGGGAGCAGCGCGATCGGGAGAGATCATCCTCTCGGCGGCGCGCGACTGGGATTTTCGCGCGCGATACGAGCCGATCCCTCACGTCTCGTCTCACGGCGCTCTCCACCGCGAGCACATGCTCGTTCCGCTGCTCGTGAATCGGCCGGTCCCGGGACTTCCGCGGCGTACGGTAGACGTGATGCCCAGCGCTCTCAGAGCACTGGGCATCACGATTCCTCACGGACTTGACGGCGAGGCCTTCACGTAAGCTGTGAACGCCTCGCCGCCGGCGTGCGACGACCGCTACTGGACGATGACCTTCGCGTTCATCCCCGCGTGAATGGTGCAGTGCAAGAGGAAGGTGCCGGAGGTCCCGAAAGAACGAGTCACCGTTCCCGATGAGGTGGTGCCAATGTCGGAAGGAGCCCCCGCCGTGTCGAACACGACATTGTGCGTCACCTGCGATTCGTTCTGGAATCCGACCACGGTTCCTTTTGCGACGGTTATCTCAGTCGGGGAAAAAGTGTCTGCCCGCATGCACAGCGTGTTCAGCGGGCAGTTGTCGGTCGGTGGCGGAGGAGGAGGAGGAGGAGGAGGGGGCGGAGGTGGATTGGTGATCCCGCCACCACCGCCACTTCCGCCGCACGACTCCACGGCCCACACTGAAAGAGCCGACAACGAAAACAGTAACGCGAGCACACCGATTTTTCGCATAAGCATTCTCCCTGGAAGCTGAAAGCCGCCGGAATTGGGTGCGCCCAGCTGACCCTGGGCGTGGCGACCGCAGCTATACTGTCCGAACCTACAGCGGTTACCTCACGTTCGGTATGCTTTTCGCCGTGCTGAAGCGGTCGTTTGCCGACTAAAGCCGGAATTCAGCGGCAATCTCAATCCAGGTCTACGATTTCCACCTCGGCGAAGTTGTCGACGATCGTCAGTCGTGCGACGCTTGGCTTGAGCTTGAACCGGCGCGCGCCCGCTGCACCGGGATTGACGACAAGGCGGTCACCTGCCCGCGTGACGAGCTGGCGATGAGTATGTCCGTATACGATCACGTCGGCGAGGTAGGTCGCCAGCAGTTTGTCGGGAGTGGGGGTGCCCAATTCGTGGCCGTGGCTCATATGGATCATGAGTCCGCCTATCTCGAGCGTCTGCGACTGTGGAAGTCCGGGGTCGTCGGGAAAATCGGTGTTCCCGTATACGGCCTTGACCGGCGCGATGATGCCGAGCTCGAGAAGAATCTCGTCACCACCGACGTCGCCCGCGTGCAGGATGAGCTCGACGCCCGCGAGCGCATCGTGCACGGCCGGTCTGAGCAGACCGTGCGTATCCGATATCAACCCTATGACATGACGGGTTGGGCTGAGCGTTCTCACGTCTTTCACCACGGAGAACGCGGAGAACGCGGAGTGAACAGAAATATTGAAAACCGAAACAACGGCGTTGTTGGATTCATAACGTGTTCAACACTCAGCTACTGACGAAAATAAGTCGACTGTTGTTCTGGTTTGTTACCCGGTCTTCCTCCGCGTTCTCCGCGTTCTCCGCGTTGAAAATAGATCCCGCCGCGGTGAAAACGGCTCCCTATATTAGCAGGTGATGACATGGGAACGGCTTTCCCTCGCGCTCGCTCTCCGTTCGGTGGTGCATCCGGTGCTCGGTGTCGATCTACTCCGAGTGGCGTGGCGCTTTCGCAGCCGCGACTGGTATCGCCGGGCGCCCTTCCTCCCGCTCCCCGACCCGACCTATCTCCGGTGGCGAATGTACACCGCCTATGGCGATTTCGACGCTGTTCCAACGCCCGCTGAAGTTGAGCGTTACGTCAAATGGGCGCGGACGAGCACGTGACGGCGGCAGCCGAGCGACGTACTCCAACGGACGACCGGCATACCTCCTTCGAGGAGCTGATCAAGGCGCAGGCCTTCGGCCTCGGTTTCGATCTCGCGGGCATAGCTGCACTCGGTCCCGCGGAGACCGCGGACGCATTCGCCGAATGGCTGTCACGTGGCTACGCGGGAGACATGGATTATCTGCCGCGAGGTGCGGTAAAGCGCCGCGACACGAGAACGCCCCTTCCGGGAGCGTCGAGCGCGATCGTCGTCGCCCTCAACTACGGCGGCACCGCGCCCAGCGGCCCCGTCGCCCGGTATGCGCGCGGTGACGACTACCACGAAGTGATGTGGGACAAGCTCGACGCGCTTCACCGCTGGATCGAAGTGCAGCTCTCGCGGGCCGTCCGCGGCAAGGCCTACGTGGATACCGGGCCGATCCTCGAGCGCGACCTGGCGCGGAAGGCGGGACTCGGATGGTTCGGGAAGAACACGAATCTCATCAACCCCGAGCTCGGCTCATTCTTCTTCATCGGATCGCTGCTGCTCGATCTCGACCTCGAGCCCGACGCGCCGTTTGCCACCGATCATTGCGGGACCTGCACGCGATGTCTCGAGGCGTGTCCCACCCAGGCGCTCGTCGCTCCGGGAGTGCTCGATGCGACACGGTGCATCTCCTATCTCACCATCGAAGCGCGCGGTGAGATTCCCCTCGAGCTTCGCGAGTCCGTCGGCTCCCTTCTCTACGGCTGCGACATCTGCCAGGACGTATGCCCGTGGAATCTGAAGTTCTCGCGGGAGGCGACGGAGCCGCGGTTCGCGCCACACGACACGATCGCCGGAAAGGACGCGCACACACTTGCCCGTGAGATCCTCGCGATGGATGACGAGGGGTTCCGTGCAGCATTCCGGAAGTCGCCGATGAAGCGGGCGAAGCTCAAGGGCCTCAAGCGCAACGCAGCCGTTGTGCTCGAGAACGATTGACGCCCCGTCGTTGACCCGGGACCGGTTCAGCGGTTAATGTCTGGTCCACGATGACCAGCGCCCGCGAGCTCCTCCCGTTCGATGCCCTCGGGCGTCACCGACTCAAGCTCGCATTCGTCGGCACACACGGCGTCGGCAAGACGACTCTCTGCTTCGACCTCGCGGCGCAGCTCAAGCGCCTCGACCTTGGCGTTGAAATCGTGAAAGAAGTTGCGCGTCGGTGTCCGCTCCCCATCAACGAACAGACGACGCCCGACGCCCAGGCGTGGATCCTTCACACGCAGATCGCCGAGGAGATTGCCGCGGCGGCGGCGTACGATGCAGTCATCTGCGATCGTTCGGTCCTCGACAACTACGCGTACCTCGTGGCGCGAATCGGAAGACGTCCCGAGCTCGACGCGCTCGTCGGCA
Organism: Gemmatimonadota bacterium; assembly: GCA_023249395.1. GTDB lineage: Bacteria > Gemmatimonadota > Gemmatimonadetes > Gemmatimonadales > Gemmatimonadaceae > UBA4720. The sequence goes on along the minus strand of JAHFCS010000014.1, from coordinate 5,426 downwards.
GCTGGATCGGAACCTATGACTCGCTCTTCAAGGTGCCGGTGCTCGCCACGCCTTCGTTCGATGGAACGCGGGCCGTTAGCCCCAGCTTCCAGATGGAAATCGATGCCGTGATCAACGAATTGGTGACGGCATTCGGCGTAGAGGTGTTACCGCTGGACCCCGAGGACCGGGAGGGATGGATTGGCGTCGTGATGCGCACCCTCGGGCTGCCGTCTCATCCGCCTCAGATAGACTTGTTCGCCGCGGGGGTGTGATACAAAAGGGACTTTCCGTCGTCCCGCGAACGACTTGGGAGTTGGCAAGGGCAATCGCGCGAGCTCCGTCACGCGGGCCGCCGCCCCTCGCGCACCGCGGCGAGAATCTGTTCCATGGAAAGACCAAGTTCGACTGGTTGCACATCGAGCGGCGAGCCCTTCGCAGGTTCCGGCTTGAGCACGAATACGGTTCCGTCCTGACGCCGGATACGAACGGAGCCTTCCCGGCGCGCGCGCTCGAGCAGTGCGGCAAGGCGCTGCCTCGCTTCGGAATATGTGTACTCCTTCATTCCTTCACCTCCAGAATCTTGATTCCGGCCTCCGCCGCGGCCCGCGCCAGTCCCTTGTCCAGCGTGAGCAATGGCGCCCTCTGGTTCCGTGCACATGCGATCAGGTACGCGTCATACGCGTAAAGCCTGTGCTCGGCGGCGAGCTCGAGCGATTCGCCGAGGTCAACGTCGAGAAGTCGAAGCGGGATCTTCGCGTAGGCTTTGAGTGCGCCAACCGCTTGCGCTCTGGTTGCCAGCCGCCGCTCGATCAATGCAGCAAGCGCATTTCCCACTTCCCAGTGGACCGAGGACGGCGCCACGAGGTCGGCACCCCTGGTGGCGCGGATCAACGCGGGCCGAGATGGCTCACCTGTCAGAACCGCAATGAGAACCGAGGTGTCAACGACGAGCTGCAACGAAATAGCGCTCCTCCAAATGTACAATTGTACAATACACTGTCGGAGCCTGGTCCGCAATATTGTGGTCCCACATACCGTTTGACCGCTCCTGATGGCGATTGCGTCGCCGTCGAGTCGCCCCCGCACTCCTCAGCGCGGCTCAATAACAACTCCCGCTCGCGGACCCGCGTGTGCCGCTGTCGCGCCGTCCCAGGAAAGTGTATCCTGGAACTGGCAGTACACGCACTGAACAGGTGAGTGGTGCCCAGTCACTTCCCCTCCCTTCGAACCCGTCTCCTGCTTTTGTTTGCGCTCCTCGCGATTGGGCCGCTTGTCGCGATTGGTGTGCTCAGCTACGTCCAGTCCCGCCGTGCGGTGGAACGGCTCGTCGCGACTCAGACACAAACCATCGCTGCACGCGCCGCCGAAGAGATCGAACGGCGATACGCGTTGCTGCGGTCCGACCTCATGCTCGTCTCCGACAACGCCGAGACGCAACAGTTGTTAGGCACGGCGCCTGAACGCCCCGCGGACGCGCGGGCGCGATCGTCGGAATTCCTGCGGCAGGCTTGGCGGCAGCTCGCGCCCTCATATTACTCTATCGAGCTTCGCGACTCGTCGGGCACGATCATGGAGGAGCTCAGCCGTGAGACGCCTGACGTAGAAGGCGCGACGCCACTGGTTGCGACAAGTGAACCGTCGGTCGTCGCGGAGCAACCGATCCGGGAGTGGGGGAGCGGTCGGCGCCTGGGGACGGTGCTGGCACGCCCACGTCTTTCGTCACTCTTACCCCGCGAAGCACTCGACGCGCGATTTGGTCAGGCGGGCTACAGCGTCGTCGTCGACCGCGCGGTGGGCCGGATTCTCTACCATCCGCGGCGCGCGATGACAGACCAGCCTTGGCGCGGGCTACTGGGACGGGACTCGGCCGAGGGGGGAAGTCTGGACCTGCCGACCGCCACGCTTCGTTTTCACGAGCACGACTCGCTTCGCATCGCCTCCGCGGTCAGTCTAACGACGCCGCCGTGGACGATCCTGGCGGTAGGCACCGTTGACGAGTTCAGCGCGCCTTTCGCTCGCACGCGGAATTTCACGCTGCTGCTCGTGCTGGCCGTTACCAGCGCCGTCGGGGCCATCTTTACGCTCGCTATCCGTCGCGCCACTCACTCGCTCGAAGCCCTGACTGTCGCCGCCGATGATGTAGGCCGGGGCAACTTCATGCCCGCTCTCCCTGCCGCTGGGCGCGACGAAGTTGGGCGGCTCACGCGCGCGTTCGAGACCATGACGCAACAGGTGGCCGAAATCATGGCGCAGATTGAGCGCAGCCGGCAGATGGCGGCAGTTGGCGAGTTCGCCGCCGAGATCGCGCACGAAATCCGCAACCCGCTCACGTCGCTTAAGCTGAACCAGCAGCGGTTGGAGCGACTGATGCACGGTGGCCGCATGCCGGCAGAAGCGGAGGAGCCGGTTCGCATCTCACTGCGCGAAGCCGACCGTCTCGACCGCGTCGTACGCGGAGTGCTCGACCTGGGCCGCCCACGATCCATCGAGCGCCGAGCCTGCCAGCTGCGTGAGGTGATCGACGAAGCGCTGGAGATCGTGCGCCCACAGGCGGAACGACAACAGATCACGATCGAGAACCGTTTCGCGGCGGCAGACGGATCAGTGCTCGCCGATCGCGAACAGCTTCGTGGTGCGCTCCTCAACCTTTTCCTCAACGCGGTCCAGGCGATGCCGGACGGCGGCACACTACGCGTGCACACGACCACAACCGAAACGACATTGCGGCTGCGCATCGCCGACTCCGGCCGTGGAGTCGCGCCGGAGGCTCGCGCACACCTCTTCCATCCTTTCTTCACCACTCGGCCCGACGGGACTGGGCTCGGACTCGCCTTGGCCCTGCGAACGATCGAAGAGCACGACGGAACGCTCACGCTTGACAACACGGGTGACGACGCCGGAGCAGCGTTCATCATCGAGCTTCCCCTCCTCGTCAGGCACGTCGGCGCATGAGCGCGCGCATTCTCGTCGTCGACGACGACGCCTCCATCCGCCAGACTTTTGCCGGCCATCTGGGACAGTCCGGCTACGACGTCGCAACCGCCGAGAGCGCCGAAGACGCACTGAGCCGATTCATCGAGCTTGATCCGGCGCTCGTCATCACCGATGTCCGTCTGCCGGGAATGGGCGGGCTCGAACTCCTTGCGCGCCTGAAGCAGGAACGGCCCGCCATGCCCGTGCTCGTCATCACCGCGCACCAGGACATGCCGACGGCGATCGGAGCGATGAAAGCGGGCGCCTATGACTATCTCGTTAAGCCGCTCGACCTCGACCAGATCGACTTGCTCGTCGAGCGGTGCTTGCGGGAGCGCACGTTGCGGCGGCGCGTCAAGCAGCTCACCGACGCGGCGGCGGAGCCGTACGCGCTCGACCGCCTCATCGGTCGCGAACCGGCGATGATCGAGATCTTCAAGCTGATCGGCGTGCTGGCGACGAACCGTACGTCGGTGCTGATCTACGGCGAGACGGGAACCGGGAAGGAGGTCATCGCGCGCGCCATCCACTTTAACTCCGATCGCGCGTCGGAGCCGCTCATCGCCGTCAACTGTACCGCGCTCCCCGAGACGCTGCTCGAGAGCGAGCTCTTTGGCCACGTGCGCGGCGCATTCACCGGCGCGGTCGCCGATCGCCGTGGACACTTCGAGCGGGCCGGATCGGGGACGATCTTCCTAGACGAGATCGGCGACACGAGCCTGGTGTTCCAGGCGAAGCTGCTGCGCGTCCTTCAGGAGCGTGAGTTTCAGCCGGTGGGCGCCGAGCGCGTGCGTCGCACGGACGCGCGCGTGATTGCCGCCACGCATCGCGATCTGGAGGAGATGGTGAAGTCCGGGCGGTTCCGTGAAGATCTCTACTTTCGCCTCCGCGTCGCGGAGATCCGGTTACCGCCGCTTCGCGAGCGACGCGGCGACATCCCGCTACTCGCTCGGCACTTTACGACCCGGATCGAGCGCGACCTCCACCGCGAGCCCGTCATTCTTTCCAGGTCCGCGCTCGACGCGCTCCAGCAACACGATTGGCCGGGCAACGTGCGGGAGCTGGAGCACGCACTGCACCGCGCGCTGGTGCTCGCGCGCGGCCCGGTGATCGACGTCGAGCACCTCATGCTCGCCATTAGGCACACCGACAAGCACCCAGTGGCATCGCCCGACGATCGCTCGCTCGCGGCGGTCGAGCGCGCGCACCTCGTGCGCGTCTTGCATGACGCCGGCGGGAACAGGCGCGCGGCCGCGCGCGTGCTGCGCATCTCGCGCCCGCGACTCGAACGGCTCATCCAGCGTCACGACATCCTGGCATCGGAATACGATGCCGGTGGATCCATTTCGTAAGATCGTTGCGCGCTGCGGCCTCCGGCACCACACGCGCATGACGTTGGCGGAGCATCACTTCGCTTGGATGTCACGACTGGCACGGGCGTTGATAGGGTGAGCGTGCGTTCGCCGGGCGGCTCAGCCGCGCACGATCGGCGCCCACTCCGAGGAGGACTTGCCATGCCGCGCGCTGCCAGTCGTATCATTGGCCATCTTCCGGCCGTCGTGTTGATGCTGTCACTCGTGTCGAGTTCACTCGCACACGCCCAGCAGCCGCCTACCGTGGAGCCGCGCCTCACGCGGATGCTCGCCGATGATTCCCTGAATATCGAGCAGGTCAGCGTCTCGCCGGACGGGCGCTGGATCGTGTTTTCTCTTTGGGAGACCGCTGATCGCATCAATCTGTGGATCAGGGCTGCCTCGGGCGGCACACCCACGCGTCTCACCTCCGGTCCGTTTGTCGATGCCAGGCCGATCTGGATGCCAAGTGGCGACCGCATCGTGTTCATCTCCAACCGTGTGGCGCGCGGGGAGTCGAGGATGAACGGGATGACGCTCGCGATCAACCCGCAAACCGGCCGCGCCACGGATCCGCCTCGGCAGCTCACGCTCGATGCAGTAACGTGGGCTGGCGTGAGGCCGTCGCCCGATGGACGGTGGATTGCCTACGCCGAACTCAGCGAAGCGACGACGCGGATCAAAGTGGTGCCGGCGATGGGCGGGAACCCCCGCGTGGTGGCAGACGTGACGCAACCGATGCGAGACAGATTTCTCTCCTGGTCGAGCGACGGATTGGCGCTTTATGTCGCATTTCGAGAGGCCGGCGCCGAGGCCTATGTCGTTACGCGCGTTCCGGCCTCGGGCGGACCTCCGCGCAAACTGTTTCGCACCACCGCGCGTCTCACGGCAATCGGGCCGAGGGGGAATGCGCTGACGTTCGAGGCCTCGGCGGGACGACGACCAATCATGGCGGTGCTGGATAGCGCCGGACGTGTACTGGCACGCGTGCCGTTGCGGTTGGGCATGGTTTGGGCGCACTTCACGTCTGACGGTCGCGGGCTGATTCTCCGGGAGAGTAGGACGACGACGGCAATCCGTGTCGTGCCAGTCGCGGGCGGCCCGGTCCGCGACATCACA
>JAHFCS010000269.1 GCA_023249395.1 Gemmatimonadota bacterium | reverse complement strand
GCTCGACTTCGCGCGCCCACGCGAACACCTCGTCGAGGCGCGCGCAGCGCTTGCGGTGCGGTGCAATGGGGACCCCCCATTTCTCGAGCGTGCCGAGCAATTCCCACTGCGTCCGGAAGGGAAGCGCGACCTCCTCTTCTCCAACCGCCGAATAACCGAAAAACCGGAGCGGACGTTTCGCGGTGACCGCCGGATCGAGCTGCCGAAGACTTCCTGCCGCCGCATTGCGCGGATTTGCGAATACGGGCTCTCCGGCGCGGACCCGCTCCTCATTCATCTGCTCGAACCGATCGAAAGGCAGGTATGCCTCGCCTCTTATCTCGATACGACCCTTCGGCGCACCGCCCGCAAGACGCAGCGGAACGTCGCGCACGGTGCGAAGATTTTCAGTGACGATCTCGCCGATCGTGCCACTGCCCCGTGTCGCTCCAGTCACGAAGATCCCGTCCTCGTAGGTGAGGCTCACTGCGGCACCGTCGATTTTCAGCTCGACCGTGTAGCCCGATCGAGCGATGTCGTCGCCGGCAAGGCGGACAAGGCGTTCCTCCCAGGCCTGGAGCTCGGAATCGTCGAACGCGTTTCCAAGCGACAGCATCGACTGGATGTGGTTGTGCTTCGCGAGCTGGCTCTGCGGAGCGGCCCCGACCCGCATCGTCGGCGAGTCGGGCGTTCTCAGGTCGGGATGTTCGGCCTCGATGCTCTGGAGCTCGCGGAAGAGCTCGTCGTACTCGCGGTCGGAAAGAACCGGCCGGTCGAGGACATAGTACTCGTGGGAAGCCTGGTTAAGCGCTTCCCTCAGCTGCGCCGCTCTCGACTTCGGGTCGCGGGTGGCCGGGCGTGAAGTGATGGGCTGCGCTTTCTTTCGTGGCATCCGCTTCCGGTTCTGATTCGGTGTGCGCGTTGAATTCGGCGCTGTCGAAGCGAACGACCCTGTTACGCCCCAACTCCTTGGCGACGTACAGCGCATCGTCCGCCGCGCGTAGCATCGCTTCGGCATCGGCAATGCGCGGGTGCGGCCACGTCGCAACGCCGCAGCTCATGGTCCGCCTGAGCGTCCCGCCGTCGTACGAGAATTTATGCTCCTCGACACTTTGCCGCAGGCGCTCGGCGAAGGTCACGGCAGAATCGAGGACCGTTCCCGGAAGAAGCAGCAGAAACTCCTCTCCGCCGTAGCGTCCGACTCTGTCGATCTCGCGCGCTTCGGCCTTCAGGATCCCCGCGAACTCCTTGAGAACCTCGTCTCCCACCTGATGCCCGTAGGTGTCGTTCACCTTCTTGAAGTGATCGATATCGCACATCACGCACGAGATGGGCTCGTGGAGCCGGTAGGAATGTTCGAACATCTCGTGCAGTCGCTGCTCCAGAGCGCGACGATTGTCGATGCCGGTCAATCCGTCGGTGAGCGACATGTGCAGGAGCATGTCGTTCATATCCGACAGCTCCTTCTCGCGCTCGGCCAGCGCTTCCTGAAGCGCCTTGATGCGCAGCAGCGATTTTACCCGGGCCTCGAGCTCGGCGAAATTGATCGGCTTCGTGACGTAATCGTCTGCGCCCGCTTCGAAGCCCGCGACCATTCTCTCGGTCGAATCGAGCGCCGTCTGCATGATGACCGGAATGAAGGGGAGCGACTCGTTGGCCTTCACGCGCCGGACGACCTCGAGCCCGTCCATCTTGGGCATCATCACGTCGAGGAGTATCAGGTCGGGCATCCAATGCTCGATCACGTCGAGCGCCGCCTGACCGTCGTTGGCGCCCTTTACCTCGTAGCCCCGGGCTTCCAGCCGGGCGCGGAGAACCTCGACGTTGTCCTCGTGGTCATCTACGACGAGCAGCCGTTTCCTCGATTCGTAGTTGCCGGGTGCTTCAGTGGCCATTGTTGCGGCCAAGGAACCGCTGGACCTCCGCGACCACCGCTCGGGGCTCGCAAGGCTTGGCGAGATATCCGTCACACCCCACCTCGAACGCCTTTTCCCGATCCGACGCAAGGGCGTGCGCGGTCAATGCTATGATGGGGATGTGCTTCGTCGCCGGATCGTGCTTCAAAACCTGCGTCGCCTCCCAGCCGTCGATGATCGGAATCGAGATATCCATGAGGATCAGATCCGGCTTGCCGGATCTGGCCTTGGATATGCCTTCCTCACCGTTCCAGGCTTCGGTTACGTTGTAACCGAAATGACGTAGAATGGTGGAGTAAACGATCCGATTGTCCTCATTGTCCTCGACCAGCAATATAGTCTTACCAGATTCACTCATCCGGTTCCTCGCATGGGTATTGCAACCTCGCCAAAGAGAGCAAATACCTTACCATCTGACAGGCCGGCCATGGACTCGACTCCTCGAAGCGCCCACGGAAAAGACGATTTGAGACCCAAAACGCATGCTTCCGGGTCTTCCTACCGGCGCGTCCCCGATAAGGGCTCCGTGAGCATGCTCGGGCTCGGAATGGTAATCGGAGCGGCAATTGGTGCCGGAGTCGCCCTCCTAGCCGCGCCGCAAAGCGGTGAAGAGACGCGGGACCGCATCCGCGACCGGGTTCGCCACATCCGTGGCAGGGACAGCGTCTGGGACAAGCTGGCCCGGGAGCTCCGGCGGGCAGCGTCCACCAGACGGAAGAGAGCGCTCGTGCGGCGGCGCCGCGAAGAGGAGAAGCTCCTTGAAAAGGAGCGGGCCGAGCGAGACGCTCGCGTTCCCCCGCCCTGAGCCCTCCTTACGCTCGCGAAAGAACCTCCAATCAGGATGGGCCAAGCCGGTCCACGTCCGCCTGAATCTCGGACTTGAATCGCCGGTCGTTGTAGTCGGTCGCCGGAAGACGCAGTCCCGCCTCGAACTGCGCCCTGGCCTTAGCCTTGTCGCCCGAATCCCGGTAGATCTCGCCCATGTCCAGGCGGTGCACGACTCGCTCCGGCTCCGCTGCAACCGCGGCCTCCATGTAGCGGACCGCTTCCTTCCAGTTCGCCGAGCCGAAGACACGTCCACCAAGAAAATTCCGGGCGATGAGACGCACAAGTCCGTTGAGCCTCATGATCTCGGCGTTCCACATCGCCATTATGTGGAGGCAGCCGGCGTATCCCGGGTTGATGCGAAGACACTCCAGTGCGTGGAGCCGGATCTCCTTGCCATATTTGACGCGCCCGCGCGCGCCCTGAGTCAACGCGGTCTTGCCGAGCGCCCAGGCGAGGACGAAATGACCCTCGGGATCGCCCGGATTTACGGCCGCAGCTGTTCGGCCGTATTGTTCCGCAGTGGAATAGAAGGCAGTCCGCCTGGCCGCGTCGGCGGCAGGTAAGCCAAGGTCCATTGCTGCGCGGGCAGCCTTCCATAGCGCCTCGTAGTTCCTGGGGTCCACGGCAATTGCTTTCTGGTAGTGATCGAGGGCCGACGGCATTTCCAAAGCCGCGTACGCCCTGTCGCCTGCGATAACTTGTTCACCCCCCGTCTGGGCCCGGACTGCGGGCGCGAGGCCGAGAAGCATTACTGTTGTGCACACGCTCAAGCGCATTCGTTCTCCAGGAGAAATCAGTGGCATCCCGACATACCCCGCCAGATACCGAATGATCGTTCCCCGCATCATCGAGCGGAAGCGCGACGGAGGTCGGATCAGCGACGCCGAATGGCAGGAACTGATCGCCGCCTACACCGCGGGCAAAGTGCCCGACTATCAGATGTCCGCGCTCCTGATGGCGATTTTTTTCCGCGGCCTCGACGGCGAGGAGATGTACGCCCTGACCGACTCGATGCTCGCGACCGGATCGGTCCTCGACCTCGCGCATCTGAAAGTCCCGCGGCTCGACAAGCACTCTACCGGGGGGGTCGGCGACAAGGTTTCGCTCGTGATTGCGCCGCTCGCCGCATCGCTCGGAATTGCGGTGCCGATGATGTCGGGCAGGGGACTGGGCCACACTGGCGGAACGCTCGACAAGCTAGAGGCGATACCGGGCTTCCGTACGGACCTCTCCCTCGACCGGGCGCGGGCCCAGATCGAAAAGATCGGCTGCGCGTTGATCGGCCAGACAGGCGAGATCGCGCCCGCCGACAGAAAGCTGTACGCACTGCGTGATACGACCGCGACCGTCGAGGCCGTTTCGCTGATCGCCGCAAGCATCATGAGCAAAAAGCTCGCGGAGGGACTGACAGGCCTCGTCCTCGACAT
>JAHFCS010000268.1 GCA_023249395.1 Gemmatimonadota bacterium | reverse complement strand
TCCCGCACCTGTTGATAAACGGTCCGATCGACGTAGAGCTGGCTGTGCTGCAGACACGCCGTCTGTGTATTGGTAGCACCCACCAGAACGACGCTCTGCTGCGGAGTGGTCACTTGATCGCAGTTGGACCACCATGTCGCGTACCGTGGAGCTCCCGGCGTCTCGTCGCCAGCGTTGAGCGCGTCGAGAAACACCGACCCCGGACGCATTTCGATGCATGACACGAGGCTGCAGAGACTTGCCGTCGTGGTTCCATGGTTCGGACCGCCGAGCGAGACCCAGGCCTCGATCTCGGAGTCGCCGCCGAGATTCTTCGCGAAGTACCGCGACGACAGTCCGCCCATCGAGTGGCTGATGATGTCCACTTTCGCCGCGCCGGTCGAGGTGAGAATGCCCTCGACCAATGTCTTCAGCTGTTGCGCGATCGCCGCGTTCGACTGGTTGCTGTCGTAGCTCCAGGCGTTGAGCGTCGCGGCCGGCCAGCCGTCGGCCACGAATGAGTTGATCATCGTCGCCCAGATCACGCCGGACGACTGGAACCCGTGAACGAAAACGATCGGGTCGTGAAGAACATTGATCGTCGCCGACGCGCTGACGCCTTCCGAGGTAGCGGTGATCGTGGCGCTTCCATAACTCGCCGCAGTGACGAGTCCTGCCGCAGTCACCGTTACAGCGGCAGTGTTGTTCGACGACCAGGTCACGGTGTGACCCGAAAGAGTTCCTCCCTGCGAATCTTTGGTGGTGGCCGTGAGCTGGAGGGAGCGACCCGAGTAGAGCGACCCCCCGCTGGGCGAGAGCGTGATCGACGACACAACCGGCTCGCTCGGCGGCGGCGTATAAGGGTCCGATGTTATGGAGTCTCCGCTGCAGCCGGCGATCAGTATCGCGAGCGCGGCAACTTTCACTGATTGACGCATTTTTTCCATCTTGAGACAGGCCCGATTCAGGATAGCAGCCCGCACCACGGACCCACAACCGCACCCTTATATTCTTCGCCAATGCCTGCCGATCTGAACCCGCACCGGTCTCAATCGATAACCCTCAGCGGAGAAGGCGGAATCTTCGGGACGTCGCAGGGAAGTCTGCCCGGCGATCTCCTCGAGAGTGCGAGGGCGCGCGTGAGCATCGCATGCCTCGTCGTCGCGGGACTGTGGCTCTACGTCCTCGTCATGAACGAGGGTGTCTACCGGCTGCTCGGCCGGCCAATTCTCACCAACGGGATGACGTGGACCACGGCCCAGACGGTTTTTTCCGCCATTGGACTCGTTTTCGCTCTCGCTACAGCGTGGTGGGTCAGCTCGATGCGCGACAGGCCCGCGCTCGCGATCGATGTCGGCCTGGCCTTCGAGGTCGCTACCGCACTGCTGGTAGGGCTCGTGACCGAGTGGTTCCCCCGCACCAGCAGCACCACGGTCTCCTGGATATGCGTCGTCATCCTCCTCTATCCCGCCATCGCACCCGCGTCGCCGGGCAAGACTCTCGTCGCAGCTCTCGCAGCCGCTACGATGGATGTGCTGGCGCTTGCGGTCGCCGTCTTCCGTGGAGTTCCGTTCCATCCGACGGCGTTCGAGATCATGTGGATCGTTCTTCCTCTCTATGTGTGCGCAATCCTCGCCGTTGTCCCGGCGACCGTGATCCGCGGACTCGGGAGACAGGTTCGGAAGGCTCGCGAGCTGGGGAGCTACACACTCCAGGAGCGGCTCGGCGTCGGCGGAATGGGCGAGGTCTACCGCGCGACGCATCGGCTGCTTGCGCGCCCCGCGGCGATAAAGCTGATCACGCCGGGCGTGCTGGCCCGGCCGGGCGCCGAGCGGATCGTGATCGAGCGATTCCGCCGTGAGGCCGAAGCAGCGGCCACGCTGCGATCGCCCCACACGATCGAGCTGTATGACTTCGGCGTTTCCGATGACGGGACTTTCTACTACGTGATGGAGCTGCTCGAGGGCGTGGATTTCGAGAAGCTCGTCAAGCGCTTTGGCCCTGTGTCTCCCGCGCGTGCGATCTATCTCCTGAAGCAGGCGTGCGACTCACTCGGCGAGGCGCACGCGCGCGGGCTCGTTCACCGCGATCTCAAGCCGTCCAATCTCTTCGCGTGCCGGATGGGGCTCGAGGTGGACTATGTAAAGGTTCTCGACTTTGGATTGGTAAAGAATGATCCCCGTGTCGCTCCTGAGCAGGTCCGGCTTACGGCGGTGGATGCCATCAGCGGGACACCAGCCTTCATGGCGCCCGAGATGATCAGTGATGGTGACGCTGTCGGCCCCGCCGCGGACGTATATGCCCTGGGCTGCGTTGCATACTGGCTCCTCACCGGCAAGTTCGTGTTCGAGGCGCCCAACCCGACGGCGATGCTGCTGCGACATCTGCAGAGTACTCCCGAGCCCGCATCTGCATCGGCAGCTCAGCCAGTCCCGGAGGCGCTCGATGCGCTCATTCTCGCCTGCCTGGCGAAAGATCCCGCCGGCCGTCCCGCGAATGCGATTCAGCTCGGCCGCAAGCTCAACGGGCTCAACGTGGACTCGTCGGACTGGAGTGAGGAGGTGGCGCAAGGTTGGTGGCTCGCGCATCTGGCTCAGCGTCTCGAGCCTGAACCAACTTCGGATTCAGGCGGCCACCGCGAGGTGATCACTCTCACCGCCGGCGGTTTCTGAGAGTTCGGTGCAAATAGCTCTCTACATCGGATTCATCTTTTTTGGCGTTCTCGTCGCCGTCGTCACGCTCATTGGCGTGCTCGATGTCGTTCGCGGCACACCAATTCGAACGGTCGGCACGGACAAGGAAGGCGACTCCTGCCCTCCGGTCAACGACCCGTTCTTCCGCGAATCGTTCGAGCTACTGACGCACGTCACGCTGCGGCCGGGCCACGGCGTCGAGTTCTTCATCAACGGCGACCAGACGTATCCGCGTTTGTGGGAAGATCTCCGCAACGCAAAGTCGTCCATCACCCTGCAGATGTATTACTGCAACGCAGGGAAGATGGCGGACACGCTTCACGAGATATTGTGCGAACGCGCGCGGGCGGGAGTGGAGGTCTTCTTTCTGTTCGACTCGTTCGGGACGACTCTGCCGCAGGACTACTTCGAGACTCTCCGCGCGGCGGGTGTGACGACTACTTCGTTCCGGCCTTTCAGCATCAAGTCCCTCCAGAAGCTGCAGCACCGCGCGCACATCAGGGTGATCGTGGTTGACGGAAGAATTGGCTACACCGGAGGCTTCGGGATCGACGACAAGTGGTACGGCGACGGCCGGCATCCGGACCAGTGGCGCGACACCAATGTCAGGTTCACCGGTCCCGCGGTGCGCCAGCTCCAGGCAACTTTCGTGGTGTGCTGGGCGGAAGCATCGGGATCTCTCCTCACGAGCGTTAAGCTTTTGCCGCCGGGCGGGAGGCCGCCGGCGGACGAAGCGCACGGCGGTGTTCTCGCCGGACTACTGCACGCGAGCCCGACAATCGGCAGCACCGCGGCCGAGCGCTTCTTCGCACTATCTATCGCCGCGGCGAGGAAGAAGCTCTACATCTCGAACTCCTACTTCGTCCCGGTGAAGGCGTTCCGAAGCATGATGTGCGACGCCGCGCGGCGAGGAGTGGACGTTCGCGTGTTGACTGTCAGCGCGAACACAGACGTCAAGAGCACGTGGTACGCAGGCCGCGCCCGCTACGAGGAGCTGCTGAAGGGCGGTGTGAGGATCTGGGAATATCAACCGGCGATGATGCACGCCAAGACAATCGTGGTGGATGGTGGGTGGCTGTCGGTGGGAAGCATGAACGCTGATAACCGGTCGATGAGCTTCAACGAGGAATCGAATCTGGTGGTGCTGGACGATGGCGCGGCGAAGCAGGTAGAGGGGTTGTTCATCGAGGACTTGAAGTACGCAAACGAGATCGAGCTCGAGAGCTTCTCCAGACGAGGCATCCCCGCGAAGATCGCTGAGCTTGCGTGCCATCTCATCTGGCGCGTTCTGTAGCCGAGCCCCTGGTCCGTGGGAGTGACAACGAACATAGCCTGTCTTGCACTGGCTCTCTCAGTTTCAATCCTGACATCCGCGGACGCGCAGGAGTCACGGCCCCGCGCGCGGGACATCGGCCTCGTCGTCGGCATCCTCGATCCGGGACCGTCCAACTCGATCGTCGATGTCGCTGGTGTGCGCGTCGGCCAGGTCAGCG
>JAHFCS010000267.1 GCA_023249395.1 Gemmatimonadota bacterium | reverse complement strand
ACCGTCAAGGCGGTGCGTGCGCTTCGCCGGAAGACGATCATCGTGTGCGAGGCGCACGTCCGCGGCGTGTGGGAGCGCGAGCCGGAGCTCGACGACAAGGGCGGCGAGATCGCGAAGTGGTGGCCGAAGGCGAACGTTTTCAAACCTTACGGAATCACTCCCGAGCCGATCCCGGAAGGCACCGACGTCGTCGTGATCCACTACGACATCATCTACGCCTGGGTCGACGCGCTTCTCATGTGGACCGTCGATGTCGGCTGTGAAGATCCGGCATCGCACGACATGACGATCGTCTTCGATGAGGCGCAGATGCTCTTGAGCGCGACGAGTCGACGGTCGGAGGCGTGCCGAACGTTGGCTCACGTCGCGAGGGGGCGCATCGCGCTCACAGGCACGCCGCCGGTCGACAAGGTCAAGGATTTGCACAACGTCGTCGACACGATCAGCCCCTACCGGTTCGGCGAGTTCTTCAAGTTCGGGATGCGCTACGCCGACGCGCAGCAGAAGGAAGTCGACGGCCCGGAGAAGACGAAGAAGCTCGTGTGGGACTTCTCTGGAAGATCGAACGTGAAAGAGCTTCGACAGCGCCTCGATTGGTTCTGTCTTCGTCGAACGAAGCGGGAGGTGCTCAAAGAGATCCCCGCGCTCCAACGTCAGATCGTCGACGTTCAGGTGCCTTCCAAGTACCGCACCGTGATGAACGCGCGTCTCGTCGAAGACAAGAAAAAGATGCGCGCGGCGCTCGACAGCGCTGCGGACGGGAAGTTCAAGCAGGTGATCGAGTTGGTTCGATCGCATCTCGAGGCAGGGCAACGAGTTGTGGTCGGCACTCACCGCCGCGCCGTCTGCGAGAAGCTCGCCGATGCTTTCGGCGAAGTCGCGCCGACGAAGTTCATCCACGGCGGCGTGCCGCTCACGCGCCGAAACAAGATCATCGCCGAGCTTCGTCGCGTCGAGGGGCCCGTCTGCCTCGTGACGACCATCGACAGCACCGCGACCGGCATCGATCTCACGTTCGCGAACGTTGGCGTCTTCGCCGAGCTCGTGTGGGAGCCACGCGACCTCGCGCAGTGGGAAGCGCGTACGCACCGCTTCGGCGCCTCCACGACGGAGCCGGTGCTCATCCAGTACGTGATCGCGCGTGGCACGGGCGACGAACTCATCCTGCACGCCGTCATCAACAAGCTCGACAACTTCCTCGACCTAGTCGAGACGGACAAGGGCGACGGGTTCAAGGAAGCGCTCAAGGGCGAGGACGACGGGCTCTCGAGGCTCGCCGCGGCGTTGAAGAAGATGGGAAAGAACGGAAGGGTGCGATAATGGCTTCAGAATCAGTTTGCCGCTCGTGCGCATCGACGGCCGGTCACGACTACCGGACTCGATGTGACGGGTGCGGGAAAGTGTTCGATCCCCACCTGAAACCTGGGAGTCGCGATAACTCGCTCGCGCTCCCGTGTGCGACCAACCGCTTCGACCTGTGTGCGAAGTGCGAGGAGCGCATCCTAGCGGTGGTCGGCGACGCGCTTCTCCGATGCGGACGGTGCGGCCACTTTCGTCCCGAGCACAACGCGGGTTGCATGCGCGTCTTCGGAGAAAACCCGAACCACGCGGGTGCTTACTTGTGCTGCCAATGCCCCGGATGGGTGACACCGAACAAGGAGACCGTGTGATGCGAGTAGACATGCGAGATCAAGAAGCGATTCGAGACCAAGTTCACGCCGGCCTATCGGCGCTTCGAGTTCAGGCGAGGCAGATCTGGGGCAACGATCGGTTGCCTCTGGTTGAAATTGTAGTGCGGCTGATGGTCGGCGTCGGCGACCTCGCGCGACTGGATCGCGACTTCACCGGCGCCGACGAGGACATGAAGCCGTGGAAGCGCTTGCTCAAGAAGGAGCTCGGCAACATCATCTTCTCGACCATCCGCTGGATCGACGACCTCGGGCTCGACGTTCTCGAGTGCCTCGACCTCGCCATCGAGGCGCAGGAGAAGTTCGCGAAGTCGGGGAGGCCGCGATGACGAACGAAGAACTCGAAGCTCGAGTGAATCATCCCTCGTGGTACACGAAGCACCCGAGCGGGATCGAGTGCATAGACTTGATCGAACACTTGCCGGCGAATCTATCCCTCGCTGTGAAGTACTTGTGGAGGTGCGGGCTCAAGGAGAGCGAGAAACCGATCCGCGAGCTCAAGTCGGCGCGTTGGTACACGGAACGGGAACGACAACGCATCGAATTGTTCGAGCTTAGCGACGATGAGCTGGAACTGAAAACCGGCCTCGTGTGGCGCATGCTCGCGCGGAAAGTCGTCGCCGTCGATCCGAACACGACGCTCGCGGGATACCTGGACGCGCTGATCTACTACGACTTCAGTGAGATGCTCATGGAGATCGACGCTGCGATCGGGGTAATCGAGAACGCATGACCCCCGGCCGCATCATCCGCCTCGAAGACGCCCCCAAAGGCGCGCGCCTCATCGTCTGCGGCGGGCGCAGTTACGCCTACCTTGAGCGCGTCTTCATTGTGCTCGACCAGCTCGCTCCACGCGAGATCGCTCAGGGGGAAGCGAAAGGCGCTGACGAGTTCGCGCGCAAGTGGGCTGAGGCGCGGAACGTCCCGTGCGCTCGTTTTCCTGCGCTCTGGAACGTTGAGGGCAAGTCCGCCGGCCCTCGCCGCAACCGACGCATGTTCGCCGGCTTCGAGCCTGACGGCACCGTCGCCTTCCCCGGCGGCGTCGGCACGGCGGACATGGAGAACGTCACGATCGACGGCGGCGCGTGGCTCGTGAGGATCCGATGATCACCACTCGCGATCTGTTAAAAAATATAGCACGGCGTCTGCGTAGGCGGTCTGAAGAGGACATGCTGCTCGCAACGACGAAACTTTCAGACAAGGAATCTTTTGCGTACGTTTGCGGTCGCGCTCGCACACTCGAAGTTGTAGCCCAAGAGATTGAGGCTGCGCTCGAGGAACGTGAGACACCTGAAGGGTGATCGGTGATGGGCGAAAAAGAAGAAGCGTCAGGCAACGTCGTCGCGGGCCCCGCCATCATGGGCGAGCCGTGGTGGTCGCTCAAGCGCCCAGACGGGACGAAGTTCTGTTCCCACCGCGCCGGCAGTTGGTTCGACGCGCGCAAGATCAGTCGCGCGCTCGCAGAAGATGAATCCGCTTCGGCGGAGTTGTTCGTAAAAAAGGAAAAACGCAGCATGGTTAAGATCCTCAAAGAAGAACCCGTCGTCTCCATCGTCGCAGAGATGGATCTCAACGGAGACGGCATCAACGAGATGGCAGAGTGGGTGCGATCTCGGAATCCGGAGTGCATGCCGGATGAGTACAAGCCGCACAGTCTGACGGCTTGGGCGACGCTGTTCCCTAGAAACATCTTCAAGAACGAACAGGGGGCTCTTATCGAATCTAGTAACGAGCTTCTCGTCGAGCTCGCCGGACGCAAGTGCTACAACTCGTTCGGGCTCAAGGCGGGGCGGAAGTCGAACGCCGAGTACATCGCGAACACGCAGCAGGGCGACGTGCCGCACGCGAGCATCATGTACCACGCGAAGATGACGTTCTTCATCGGCGGCGTCTCGCGTCGCGTCTCGCACGAGCTCATCCGTCACTACGTTGGCGCCGACCGAACGGAAGAGGGCTCGCCGTCGCAGGAGTCGACTAGGTACGTCGAGCACTCGGGCTGCTACATCGCGCACCCGGCGATCCTCGACAACGAGTTCGAGCTTCAACTGTTCGGCAGCGCGATGGGGCGGAACTACAAGGAGTACACCGACTACATCGCGCGCTGCGAAGCCGTCTACAAAGGCGCGAACGAAGGGCGCTCACCGACGGGCATGGCGCGGAAGCGCATCTTCGAGAGCGCGAGCCCGTACCTCTCGCACGCCTGCGAGACGTCGTTCATCTGGACGACGAACCCGATCGCGCTCGCGAAGATGTTCCGAGAGCGCGACCACGATGCGGCCGACCTCGAGTACCTGCGGCTCGCGCGGAAGTGGAAGAAACTGTGCGTCGCACGTTGGCCGGCGCTCTTCCCGCAGCCGTGGATGAAAGCGGCGTGAAGGGCGTGAAGAAAGCCCTGGACGTTTCCCCGCCGCCGCGCCCGTTGTGCGCGTGCGGCGCGGAGGCAACCAAGTCGGTGCAACTCTCGGTGCATCGACTGA
>JAHFCS010000266.1 GCA_023249395.1 Gemmatimonadota bacterium | reverse complement strand
CCACGTTCATGGATGAAGACGCTGGTGATCCCGCCGATTCCGCCAAACAGTGACGCGGGGGTTTGGCCGAGATTCACGTCACCGATCGCCGCGCGCGCGGAAGTCTTCTCGAGCGAGTACTACGCGGTGGAGAATTTCACCGGCAGCGGGGAGGGATCCTCCGCGACGCGACGCCGCGTTGTCGGCAGGAAGAATGTACTATCTTGGGACATCAAGCCGCCTCGCGTCCTTCGATTGAGAAGGGGTAAAATGAAGCCATGCCGTGGCAAGGTCGAATCTCCGTGAATCCGGCAGTCCGCAGCGGCAAGCCGTGCATCAAGGGCACTCGTATCACGGTGTACGACGTGCTGGAGTACCTCGCCGGCGGCATGGCGGAAGATCAGATTCTCGGCGATTTCCCAGACCTCACCCGCGATGACATCCGAGCCGCGCTGGCATTCGCCGCCGCGCGCGAACGGCGCCTGGCCAATTCTGTGGCGTGACGCTGCTCTTCGACGAGAACGTGAGTTATCGGCTCGTCGGCAACCTCGCCAGCGAGTTCCCCGGCTGCGCCCACGTCAGGGATATCAATTTGCGCGGCGCCGAGGACGAACGGATTTGGGCCCACGCCAGTGCGCACGGCTTCGTGATCGTCTCGAAGGATACGGATTTCCGCGACCGAAGCTACGTCGAGGGTTTTCCCCCGAAGATCATCTGGCTTGACGTGGGCAACGCCGGGACTGTGGCGATCGCCGAACTGCTCCGGCGTGAACGTCCGCGCATCGAGCGCTTCGAGACTCAGGCAGAAACGTCCTTGCTCATCCTGTCAATCGGGCCAACCGCGATTTAGGCGGTGGTGAGGGATCGTGAAAGATCCCCTGCCAGTCGAGGAGGATCGCGGAGAAGGCCAGGTCGTGCGTCAGCAGGACGAAGCCTTGAGCGCGAGCCCAAATCAGGATCTCCTCATTGCCAGCAACGACCGGAACCGATCGTGGACCAAAGGACCGACTCGAACCCACGCCGCGCCAGTTGGGCGACCCAGCTCCGCGAAACCATGCTCTGCGGTATCGGCAAGCACGCGCAGCGTTCCCAAGACGGCGAGGTTTCTCTTCTCAGCTTCGCGTCGTCCGTCCCGGTCGTCCATCAGTACCGCGTCGGCTGAGCGCTCGGCGGCGAGCGCGATGGCTTCACGCTCTCCAGGTCCGAGCACATCTCGCAACGAAGGAAGCGCCTGCTCCGGAGCCTGAGCGTGCAGCCACCTGGGTCTAGCTGAAACCCACTCCCGAACCATTGTCGGCGTCTGCTCTCGAGTGAGCTCTGTCACGACCGCCGGCGGGACGATCACGCGTCCGTACAGCGCCGGTAGAACGTCAACGTGCTCGATGAGAATCAGATAGCGTAAGGGACTCGCGTCGGCGACGACAATCACTCCGGTTGTCGCTCGCGATTCGACCCCGTCGACAATTCGGTCTGTTGCTTCTGCCACAGACGGGCGCTGGTCGCGCCCTCGCGCTCGAAATCCTCAATGGTGTACTCGAGCGGCACGCCGTGACGCTTGAGGAATTCGTCGAGATCGTCGCGTGAAGGAATCTCCAACAGCCGGCAGAGCTGGTACCCGGTCAGGCGGTTCATGCGGTAGGCGTCGATCGCGAGCGCTTCCAGCGCAGCCCTCGAGAGGTCCCGCCCCTCTTCGGCTAGCTGCTTGACGGCTGCGTCGGGGAGATCCAGCCAGATCTTCACGCTTTCAGTATAGGGCAGACTCGTGACGAACGCGGAGATTCGTTCATCACGGCAGTGTCGGCGACGGATTCGACCGGGTTCGTCGGCGCGGATTGGCGAGGGACCGTGAAGACCCCCGCCAGTCGCCCCCGTCACCCCAATCGCCCCGGTCGACCCAGTCACAATGAAGCGAAGGAAGAAGGACTTTCCTATCGTCCGACGATTCTTTGTCGCGGCATCGTCATGCGGCCGGTACCGGTGGAAAGTTCACGGGGAGTGCGTCCCGGACGGCGACCAGAATACGGCGGGCGCTCGCGATCGCGTCCGTGGCCTGCTTCGCATCGACCCGTACGTCGGTCCCATAATCGCCGACGCCGCGCAACTCGACACAGAAGCTGAAATCGCGGCCGAGGTCGGTGGACCACCTTCCAGCTTTCACGAGATCCCGGTGAACCGCAGCCTCGAGGGCGGAGTGCTTCGCGAAGATGCGGCCTTCGAGCGCGAAGAGGGCGGTCACCGCATGGAAGGCGGCGTAGTACGCGCGGGAGGCGGCACCATCGAAACCGCCGTTCGCACGCAGAACGTGTGCGTCGCGAAGCGCGCTACCGCCCGGTCCCATTCGGTCCGCGCGTAATCCGCCGTCACGCGACGACTCCCTCCACTTTCGCGTTCCGGTACAGGGGGTACTCCGCAGCCTCATATGCCGCGACGTCGACCGGCTTCGCGCTGATCGGCCGCTCCAACGCAAGAACCAGATCGTAGAGCGCGTTGATGTTCGTGCGCAGGTCCTTGCCGTAGTCGATCGGGCCGTCAAGGAGCACGAGCAGGTCGAGGTCGCTGTCGGGCCGCGCCTCCCCACGGGCTTCGGAGCCGTACAGGACGACAGCACGGAGACGACGCCCGTGCGCGTTCAGCAGACGCCGCTTGATAGCGGCGAGGAGCTCTTGGCGGTCCACGAAATACTCGTCTTGTCTTCAGCAGTATACCGGAGCAACAGATTCGCCTGAGTTACCAAGTCGACGAGGATACGATCGTCGGCGTTCAGCATGCCGACGTCGACAGGTGAAGATTCGCTCGGTACTGAAGAACGCTTCGTAGAAGCGGGTCTTCAGACCCGCCTGGCGCAGGTC
Source organism: Gemmatimonadota bacterium (assembly GCA_023249395.1). Lineage (GTDB taxonomy): Bacteria > Gemmatimonadota > Gemmatimonadetes > Gemmatimonadales > Gemmatimonadaceae > UBA4720. The sequence continues at coordinate 1,342 of JAHFCS010000266.1, read as the reverse complement.
GTCGGACCCGCCATACGCCGCGAGTCGCTACCGGCGCTTGAAGAAGTTCAGGTGACGGATGTCGCCGGCGAAGTCGCCGTCGTTGTCGTGATGGAACCCGTCGGCCGACCGTCCGCGGCAGGCGTCTCCCGGGTAGTGCCCGTGGTGCCCCCGGACGCAGTTGTCGCCCGCCACGATCGGCAGCGTGAACGTCCGCGCGTACACGTTCTGGTCCGCTTCGAGCGTGGAATTCACTCTGCGGCCCTCGGTCGCGAGAGTCGAGCGCGTCCGGGTTCGACGACGACGAAGGCGCCAGAAATCCGATCGCCGAGCTCGGTCACGACATTCACCATTGCTTGAGCGAGTGAGCTTCGAGCGTTCGACGGGTAGCGAATCAGCACGACTCCCGCGGTCTCGCGTGCGCCCATGTACGCGAGCTGCCCGAAGTCTTTGTCCTCGGTCAGAAGGACGCGCGCTTCAGCACGTGCCAGGGCGAGCACCACGTCGTCTTCTGTTCCAGGATTGGTCTCTACAATGGCCCTGATGTCGAGGCCGGCTGCACGAAGAGCCGTCACGACAGCGAAGTCGCAGCTCTCATCGGCGAGGAGTCGCACCGGCTAGTCCTTGCGGTCGCCGGAGTCCTTGCCGATAAACACGACCTGTTCGTGAGCCAGCGTGTCCGCGGCGTAGCGCATCGCCGCATGGATGTCTTCGCGGGTGAGCCTGGGGTAGGCCTCAAGGAGGTCTCTTTCGGACGCGCCCTCGCTGAGCTTCCGGAGAAGAAGCTCGACCGGCACGCGCGTTCCGCGAATTACGGCTTTCCCGAGCATCACGTGCGGGTTGATTTCGATGCGATCGGTGAGAGTCATTTCCCTTGAGTATAGGACGAATGCCAGCCCGCCGCGACTTGGTCTCCCGGAAGAAGTCATCGGGCATCGGCTTCCGCCGGTGCCAAGTTCGGCGTGAGATCGCCTCCGTCACGACTCTCGAACGCGATGAGATTGCCCGAGATGTTCGGGTTGCGCTGGTCGCCAGCGAGCGCCAACTGTTGCTCCGCGCCACCGGCCACGGGCGTCCAGTAGATGTCAGCGCCGGTCGTGCTGCCGCTCCGTGTCGCGCCGTAGACGACGAGCGCGCCGTTGGTGTCGGGCCGCGACTCGGTCTTCTCCGGCGTGTTCGTTGCCTGCGTTACAGTCCACACCAATCCGGTCTTCACCGCCTGCCAGATGTCGCAAGCTAGACCAAGCTAGACCGCTGGAGTCACACGATTCCCACGCCAGAACCGACCCGGTCGGCGAGGCGGCGACCCACCGGTCGTTCCGAGTGTCGGTGGTCACACGGGTAGCGACGCTCGTGCCGAGGT
>JAHFCS010000265.1:3257-4180 GCA_023249395.1 Gemmatimonadota bacterium | reverse complement strand
AATGCCCGTGAGGTACTTCACGGTCTCGAACTCCTGGAAGCCCGGCTCGCCGAACGAGAAGACCTCGTCCACCATCTCCTGCACCAGCTTCGCCTCACCCTGCACGAGATCCGCGACCTCGGTCTTCAGCTTCTCGAGCTGCGGCGTGTTGGGATAGACGTACTTGATGGAATCGGCGGCACGGCCACCGCCGCGCCCGCCCTGCGCCGATACGTTGGCGGGTGCGAGCAGCGCAATGAGCACGAGCGCCGTGAATGCGGCGGTCAACGGACGAATCGAAAGAAGTCTGGGCATCGAACGTTCTCCGGTGGGTCAGCAGTCCTGCAAAGCTCAACCGAGTTCCTAATGGCGAAGCAGCCTCTTGGCCAACAGATACAGTGGATAACTTGCAGCGATCACCATCAGGGCGCGAATGCTGTTGGCCCGGTCGCCGACGAAGTTTCCGGCGATGAATGCGAGGGCGCCGAACAGCACCAATGCGGGGATCCACGGATATCCCCAGGCCTTGTACGCCCTCGGCGCGTCGGGCTCCCGGCGCCGAAGAACGAACAGCGATGCGAAAGTCGTCGCGTACTGGAGCACGTAGAAGAACGCAGCAAGGGCCAAAACCGTTTCGAACGTTCCCGAGAGCACGAGCGCGATGGTTGCCAGGGAGCTCGCAGCCAGCGACAGGTGCGGCGTGCCGCCCGCGTTCACGCGCGACACGAAGCGCGGCAACAGTCCATCCTCGCTCATCGCATACGGCGTGCGCGACGCGATCATGACGAGCGCGTTCATGCTCCCCAGCAGCGTCACCGCGATCACGGCGCGCACGACGCCTTCACCTGCACTGCCGAACACAACCTTGGCAGCTGAGGCCGCAGGAAACTTGTCGTGCGCAAGCGCACCGATTCCCAGCACGTGCAGGTACGCCGCGTTCAGCG
>JAHFCS010000265.1:0-3247 GCA_023249395.1 Gemmatimonadota bacterium | reverse complement strand
CGAGCGCGGAATCTCGCGACCGGGATCCTTCATCTCGCCGCTGAAGTAGATCGTGCCGTTCCAGCCGTCGTACGTGTAGAGCACGTTCTGGAAGACGAACACCAGCGCCGTCACGAACGCGAGGCCTGTTGGCAACGCGGGAAGCACGGTGCCTGCCGTCGAGGTGGCCGGCGCCGTGAAGCACGCCGCCGCGACGGCGAGAAGCGCGAGCAGCTTGAGCAGGCTCAGCAGCTGCTGTGTGCGGTCACCGGCCCGGACCCCGACCCACTGCACTGCGGTAAAGAGGAGCGTGACGGTGATCGCCACCAGGCCTTCGCGGCCCGCGAGCGCGGGTGAAAGCTGCACGGCGAGCTCGCCGAGTCCGATCGCGGTTGCGGCGGTCGCCGCACACACCGAAACCCAATCCGTCCAGCCGATCACGAATCCCGGATATTCGCCGAGCGCGCGCCGAGCGAAGAGGTATTGTCCGCCCGATTTCGGGATCATCACGCCGAGCTCAGCCATCGTCAGCGCGCCCAGCAGCGCGTAGACGCCGCCCGCGATCCAGGCTCCGATGAACCAGCCGGCATTGGGCAGTGCGGCGGCGACGTCGCCGGGCGAGCGGAGAATTCCAACTCCGATCGTGTTGCCGACGATGATCGCCAATCCGAAGGCGACACCCAGGGCCTTCAGGAGCTTCGACGATTTCTCGGCTGGCGGCATCCGCCGAACTTACGATATATGCTTAACAGATGACCAGCCTCCTGCCGATTCTCCTCGCGTTTTCGCTCCAGCAGCCTCCCGATTCCGTTGTCGCCCGTGCGACGAGGGTGATCGCGCCGCTGACCGATTCCGCGTCGCTCCATAACGCCGGCTTCCAGCCGTTGGCCTTCGGTCCAGTGCGCGATCTCACGCCATTTCAGGGACAGCATTGGCTCTCGCCTGCCCGCGTGCTCACGATGGCCGTCAGAAACGACCCGGTGGACATCGACAACCCGACGTTCCTGATGTTCTTGCCGATGAACGGAAAGCTCGTCCCCGTCGGCGTCGCCTACACGCGCCGCATCGGCCGGCAAATCGCGGCGCCGACCGACTTCGCCGGAATGCCGGCCATGTGGCACACCCATATGTTCTGCCGTAACGTCCCCGGTGAAGGACAGGTCCTCTCCGACGGACTCGAAGACTGTACCGACCGCGGCGGCCGGCCGACGCAGAACCAGATCGCGATGATCCATACCTGGACCATCCCGAATCCCGACGGTCCGTACGCGCACGACAATCCGTCGTTGCCGTTCATCGCCAACGGCCTCAAGCCGCCCGCGCACCCCACTCGTGACGACCGGCTCTTCGGCGTGGCACTCGGCGAGACCTAAGGCGCGAAACTCCCGGAAGCGCACCGCATAGACCATGAGGCGCAAGCGGCAGGCACGATCTCGGTGCTCGAAACACACCGCGCGGCACTGCGCGAGCTGGTGCCGCAGCTTCTCGCGGCGGAGAAGGGCGGCGACAAGGCGAAGTTCGAGAGCCTGCGGAAGAAGATGATCAGCAACTTCAACGCACTGCTCTCGGCGTATCGCGCGCTGGCTTCGACGCCGCAGATCAGGAACCGGCTGGACGTCGAACTCGCGGAGATCCTCGGCGACGAGCCGATGAAGATGCCGTGAAGACCGGGGACCGAAGACGGAAGATGGACAGCTAGTCGAGTCCCTTCACCTTCTTGTAGAAGTCGAGGTACTGTTTCGGCGTCGCGTACCCGATCACTTTCGCGACTGCCTGGAGCTCGAGATCATCGAGTTGCTTGAATCGCAGGCAGCATTTTCCCATGTCGAACTTCTTTCCCGCCTTCTCGAACGCATCCTTCAGATAGTTGTGCTGCGATGATGCGCCGTAGCAGCCCATGAGGTACAGCGCGTTGTACTTCTTCTGCGCGCCCAGGGCCACATAGCACAGCGGCTGGCCGTTGTACGTGTTCGAGAACTCCGCGAGCGGGATTCCCCAATTGATCACTCCCCAGCCCATGTACTCGGCGTAACCCTTCGGGATGTTCGCGCGCACCAGCTTCCGCGCCGCCTCGATTACCGCGCGCTTCTCGGGCGAAAGACTGGCCAGATAGCCGGAAACGGTGGTCTGTCTGGCGGCGATGGTCTTGGATGCCGTCTTCTTCTTGGCGGCCATTGGGGATTCCCCTGTGTTGGGCTGGTGGGCTCGGACGTTATTATATGTGCGTTACCCCCACTCGACGAGGGTCTGGCCATATGTTCGATTCACGACTTGGATTCGTTCTCTCCGCCGCCCTGATCGTTTCGCTCGCCGGCTGGCGTTCCGGCGGCACCGAAGACTCGAGCGGACGGCCAGCCACAGACGTGCGGCTGGCTTCCATCGACAGCACCATCCTCAAGTCGTTGCGCTGGCGCAACGTCGGCCCGGATCGAAGCGGCCGGTCGATCGCGATTTCGGGCGTGAGGGGACAGCCGAAGGTCGGTTACTTCGGTGCGACCGGCGGCGGACTCTGGAAGACCACCGACGGCGGCGCACACTGGGCTCCCGTGACGGACGGGCAGATCCATAGCGCCTCGGTCGGCGCCGTGGCCGTGAGCGAAACAGATACCAATATCCTGTTCATCGGCATGGGTGAGTCGTGTCTCCGCGGAGACGTTCAGCCGGGCGACGGCGTCTACAAGTCCATGGACGCGGGGAAGACTTGGACGCACATCGGATTCTCGAACTCCGACGCGATCTCGCGCATCCGTATTCACCCGACGAATCCGAACATCGTGTTCGTCGCGGACTTCGGAAAGTACGGCGCCAACAGCGAAGAGCGCGGCGTCTTCAAGTCCACCGACGGCGGTCGGAACTGGCGCAAGGTGCTGTACAAGGGACCCGGCACCGGCGCCGTGGACATCGCGATCGACCGGAGGAATCCCGATGTGATGTACGCCGCCATGTGGGAGGCGTACCGCAAGGAATATCAAATGTCGAGCGGCGGTCCGGGCAGTGGACTGTACAAGTCTACCGACGGCGGCGAGACCTGGACCGATGTCACGCGAGCGAGCGGACTCCCTTCCGGCCTCGATGGCAAGATCGGTGTGTCCGTTTCAGCGGTCGATCCGAACCGCGTGTTCGCGCTCGTCGAGAACGAAAACGGCGGCCTGTTCCGCTCGGATGACGCCGGCGCGACATGGACGCTCGTCAACAACGAGCGCCGTTTCCGGCAGCGCGCGTTCTACTACACGCATGTGTTCGCGGACACGAAGAACAAGGATCTCGT
>JAHFCS010000264.1 GCA_023249395.1 Gemmatimonadota bacterium | reverse complement strand
CACTATCGTGACCGCTTCCGCTTCATCCTCGTGGACGAATACCAGGACACCAATCGCGCCCAGTTCCATTTTATCAAACTCCTCGGAAGCGGTCACGGGAACGTCGTCGTCGTCGGGGACGACGATCAGTCTATCTACGGCTGGCGCGGCGCCGACATCCGCAACATCCTCGACTTCGAGAAGGAATTCGCCTCGGCCAAAGTCGTTCGGCTCGAGGAGAACTACCGCTCGACCCCGGGCATTCTCGATCTCGCCAACGCGGCCATCAGCGCAAATGTCAGCCGGCGCGGGAAGACCCTGCGCGCCACGCGGCCCGGCGGAGAGCCGGTCACGCTCGCCGCTGCTCTCGACGAGCGCGACGAGGCCTACTTCGTCGTGGACGAGATCCGCGCACGACAGTCCACGGAGAATCGCGAGCTTGGCGATTTCGCGATTCTCTATCGCACGAACTCGCAGAGCCGTGCGCTCGAGGATGCGCTGCGGAAGAATAGCATTCCGTATCGTCTCGTCGGTGCCGTTCGATTCTACGACCGACGCGAGATCCGCGACTTGATGAGCTACCTCAAGCTGATTGCCAATCCGGCCGACAATGAGGCATTCCGCCGAGCTGTGGTGGTCCCGAAGCGAAAGCTCGGCGAAGCGACGATCGAGGCTGTCGCGGCAGCGGCGCGGGGAGCGAAAATCCCGATGCTCGAGGCGGCATCCCGTCCCGACCTTCTCGCCAACGTTCGCGGGGCGGCGCGCGAAGGTCTGCAGGAGTTCGCGACGCTCATCGGCGGTTTGCGCGAGCGGGCGAAGGACACAAGCGTGGACGAGCTGCTTCGCGAGCTCGTGGATGCCATCCGCTACGGCGACTATTTGCAGGCGGACGCTCCCGAGACGGCGCGTGATCGCCTCGATAACGTCGCCGCGCTGATCGACGGCGCGGCGGAGACGGTTGTGGATGAGGGAGGCGAGGTCGGGCTGACTCCGCTGGATCATTTTCTCCAGCGCGCAATGCTCGTCGCCGGTATCGATACCCTCGACCCCGATGCTGACGGCGTGACACTGATGACGCTCCACAACGCAAAGGGGCTCGAGTTTCCCGTTGTCTTCATCACTGGGCTCGAGGACGGGCTCTTCCCACTGTCGCAGTCGTTCGACGACCCACCCAAGCTCGAGGAAGAGAGGCGTCTCTTCTACGTCGGCATCACTCGCGCCGAGCATAAGCTCTACCTGACGTTCGCGGAGAGCCGGCGGCGGAATGGCGAGTTCATGCCGTCAATGCGCTCGCGCTTCCTGCGCGAGATTCCGCCCGGCATGCTCGAGGATCGAAGAACGATCAAGGTACGCTCGGCGGGGAGGAGCTATTCGCGAGAGCAGCTTTCGCGCGAGCCGCAACAACGTGAGCCTCACACCTGGCGCACCCAGACGACGCGGAGCATGCACCAGGTCCCCGCGTGGCGACCGGCGGCGGCCGTACAGGACGCCGACATCTCGCAGGACGAGCCCCTGTACCGGCAGGGAGAGAGAATAAAGCACCGGCTGTTCGGTGGCGGGGCGATTGTCGAGGTCAGCGGGTCGGGACGCGACGTGAAGGCTGTAATCGACTTTGACGATGAGACAGTCGGCCGAAAGACGATCAAGCTTGCATACACGACTCTCGAGCGGGGAATCGGATAAGTGGCGGTAACTCACGACGACGTGCGGCACATCGCGGACCTCGCACGACTTGGTGTAAGTCCGTCGCGACTGGATGATCTCGTACGCGAGCTCAACGGAATCCTCGCGCACATGGAGGTCCTCGCGCAGGTGGATACCGGTTCGGTGAAAGACGACAGCCCGGTCACCGGAATGCCGCTCGCGAGCACTCCGCTCCGCTCTGATTCGAGCGGCCCAACGGCGATGTTCCTTCCGCTCGAGTCGTTCGCGCCCGCGACGCGCGACGGTTTCATCATCGTGCCGCGACTCGCATCGCACGACGATCCGGGAGACGAATCGCCGTGAGCGCCGCCGATTTTCCCACGCTCACCGCCAGTACAATCGCCGCGCGTGTTCGCGAGGGAACGACAGCTCCCGCTGACATTGTTCGCGCGAGCTTCGCGCGGGCGCGCGGCGTCGGCGCCGGCCGGGACGCGCTCAACATCGTGCTCTGGAGCGACGAAGACGCCGCCGTGAAGGAAGCCGAGACGCTCACCACTCAGCTCAGCGGTGCGAGCCGCGGCGGTGTTCTGGCCGGTGTTCCGATCGCGGTAAAGGACAACATCTGCACGCTCGGGCTCCCGACAACGTGCGCCTCGAAGATCCTCGCCGGGTATGTCAGCGCTTACGAGGCAACCGCCGTTACGCGACTCCGCGAGAAGGGCGCGATCGTCGTGTCGAAGACCAACTGCGACGAGTTTGCGATGGGCTCTTCCACCGAGAACAGCGCCTACGGCCCGACGCGCAATCCGATCGACATCCGCCGCGTGCCTGGTGGATCCTCCGGCGGCTCGGCCGCGGCCGTCGCTGCCGGGCTAGTTCCGATTGCGCTCGGGTCGGAGACGGGAGGCTCCGTGCGCCAGCCAGCAGCGTTCTGCGGAATCGTCGGCGCGAAGCCAACCTATGGGCGAATCAGCCGGTATGGTCTCGTCGCTTTCGCATCGTCGCTCGACCACATCAGTGCCTTTGCGCGCAATGTGGATGATGCTGCGCTCGCGCTCGAGGTGATGGCCGGTGTCGATCCCCACGACTCGACGTCTGCCGACATTCCGGTTCCTTCGTACCGCGAACAATTCGTGTCCCGCGCGACAGTGGAGGCGCCACTCACCGGCGTGACCGTTGGCGTGCCGCGCGAATATTTCCCCGAATCCCTCGACGCCGGGATCCGCAATCTCTGCGACCGGTCGCTCGAGCATCTGAGAGAGCTGGGAGCTACCGTGCGCGAGGTGTCACTGCCGCATACGTCTCTGGCAATTCCCGTCTATTACATCGTCGCTCCGGCCGAAGCGTCGTCGAACCTCGCGCGCTTCGACGGCGTGCGGTACGGCGCGCGTCTTTCCTCGGCGGACGGACTCCGGGGCATGTACGACGCTACGCGCTCGGCGGGCTTTGGTCCGGAGGTGACGCGCCGAATTCTGCTCGGGACGTACGTCCTCTCCGCCGGTTATTACGACGCCTACTACAAGAAGGCGCAGGCGGTGCGCGCCCTCATCACTCGCGACTTCACGACTGTCTTTGCCGACGGCATCGACGTGCTGTTCACTCCGACGACGCCGACGACCGCGTTTCCAATTGGATCGGTCACCGATCCGTACGAGATGTACCTCAGCGACATATTTACCGTGACGGCAAACCTTGCCGGAATCCCGGCGATGTCGATGCCGATTGGCCGCGTGGATGGCCTTCCGGTGGGCGGCCAGCTGATCGCCGGTCATTTCGCCGAGCCGAAAATGTTTCGCGTCGCATACGCACTCGAGCAGGCACTCGGCGACGAGGCGCACCGTTGAGCGCCCAAGCGTACGAGATGGTGGTCGGTCTCGAGGTGCATGTTCAGCTGCGGACGCGGAGCAAGGCGTTCTGTGGCTGCTCGACGAGCTTCGGCGATCCGCCGAACACCAATACTTGTCCGGTCTGTCTTGCGCTGCCCGGCGCACTGCCGGTCCTCAACGTGCAGGCAGTGACACTCGCGACGCGTGCTGCGGTTGCGCTTGGGTGCACAGTCAACCCGACGTCGGTCTTCGCGCGCAAGAATTATTTCTATCCCGATCTTCCAAAGGGCTACCAGATCTCGCAGTACGACCGACCGCTCGCGACCGGCGGTCACCTGGCCATCCCGACTGCCGATGGTGGCGAGAAGCTCATCGGCATCACGCGACTCCATATGGAAGAGGACGCCGGCAAGTCGGTCCACGACCGATATCCCGGAGTGACGGCGATCGACCTCAACCGTTCGGGCGTTCCGCTGATTGAGATCGTCAGCGAGCCCGACATCCGCTCGTCGGCTGAGGCGGGCGCTTATCTCCGCATGCTCCGCCAGATCCTCCAGTATCTCGACGTCAGCGATGTGAGCATGGAGGAGGGAAGCCTCCGCGTCGACGCGAACGTCAGCGCGCGTCGGAAAGGCGAGGCGCGACTCGGCACCAAGACCGAGGTCAAGAACATGAATTCCTTCTCCGGCGTCGAGCGCGCGCTGGCGTTCGAGTTTGCGCGGCAATGCGAGCTGCTCGA
>JAHFCS010000263.1 GCA_023249395.1 Gemmatimonadota bacterium | reverse complement strand
TTTCCGAGAGGTACTCCAATGAAACATCCGAGCTGCTCTGATCCGAATCGGCGCGAGTTTCTCGAAGTTGTGGGAGCTCTCATGGGCACCATCGCGTTGCCCGGTCCGAACGCATTACACGATGACCTGACCACGAAAAAGATTGGCCCTATAGGACTCCAGCTCTACACCGTTCGCGATGAGATGAAGAAAAACGTAGCCACGACGTTATCGCGTGTTGCGCGCACCGGATACACTGAAGTGGAGTTCGCCGGCTATTTCGATCACAGCGCGAAGGACATCCGCTCTCAGCTGAAGAACACCGGACTCTCCGCGCCTGCGGCCCACGTCGGCTTTCCGGTCCTCGGACGAGAGTGGGACAAGATCATCGAAGACGCCGTCGTGGTCGGCCACAAGTACCTCGTCTGTCCGTGGATCGACGACAAGTACAGGACAGTGAGCGGCTACAAGGAGGTGGCGGAGCTGTTCAACAAAGCCGGCGAACAGACGAAGAAGGCGGGAATCCAGTTCGCCTACCACAATCACGACTTCGAGTTTCCAGCGGTGGACGGTGTGATTCCATACGACCTTCTGATCACGCAGACAGACCCCGACAAGGTCAAAATGGAGATGGACGTCTTCTGGGTCACGCATGGCGGTGCCGACCCGCTCGCTTACTTCAAGCGATTCCCCGGCCGCTTCCCCCTGCTTCACGTCAAGGACATGGACGGCACGCCCGCGAAGGGAATGGTCGATGTCGGCAAGGGTGTCATAAACTGGCGGGCAGTCCTCGGCAGCCGCTCACTCGCGGGAACCAAGCACATCTTCGTCGAGCACGACCAGCCGAAGGATCCGTTCGCCAGCATTCGCGACAGCTATCGGTATCTGCATGCGCTCGACGTATGAGAGAGCAAAGCCTAATTTTGTCCTGTCTCCAACCGGTGGCCGCTCGATGACTCTTCTCCCTCCCCCGCGCAAAACGTACGACGTGTGCATTGTCGGATCCGGCGCGGGCGGGGGGATCGCGGCTTATGCGCTCACCAAGGCCGGAGCCGACGTGATCGTGCTCGAGGCGGGCGGTGAGTGGTACGCATCGCGCGACAGCAAGATGATGATGCCCAACTACGCGTCCCCCCGGCGCGGAGGTTCCACCAAGACACAGCCCTTTGGCGAGCTCGATGGTTGCATCGGCGGATGGGAGATCGAAGGCGAACCCTATACCGTTGCCCCCGGATCGCGTTTTCTCTGGTGGCGTGCCCGAATGCTCGGCGGCCGCACGAACCATTGGGGACGAATCTCACTTCGCTTCGGCCCCGACGACTTCAAGCGCAAGAGTCTCGACGGACTCGGCGACGACTGGCCAATTGGCTATGACGACGTCGCACCGTACTTCGACCGAATAGACCGGCTGATAGGGCTCTACGGGAGCAAGGAGGGAATCCGTAACGAGCCCGACGGCATCTTCCAACCGCCGCCGGCGCCCCGCTGCTACGAGCTCCTCGTAAAGAAGGCCAGCGACAAGCTCAGGATCACATGCATCCCCGCCCGGCTATCGGTGATCACGGAGGCCCTCAACGGCCGCGAGGCATGTCACTATTGCGGCCAATGCGGCCGCGGCTGCAGTACGAGGTCCAACTTCTCGAGCCCGGACGTCCTGATTGCACCGGCCCTCGCCACCGGGAAGCTGACCCTGCTTACGAACGCGATGGTGCGTGAAGTGATCGTCGGCCCTGACGGACTTGCCACCGGTGTCTCGTATGTCAACAGGCTAACCGGCGAGGAAACGCAGGTCCGCGCGCGCGTGGTGGTGCTCGCTGCGAGTGCGCTCGAATCGGCGCGCATTCTCCTCAACTCGAGGACATCCCGCTTTCCGAACGGACTGGCGAATTCGAGCGGCACCGTCGGCAAGTACATCACCGACACCACGGGCACCGACGTGTCCGGCTACATCCCGGCGATGGAAAACCACGTCGCGCACAACGAGGACGGCGTGGGCGGCATGCACGTCTACATGCCCTGGTGGCTGGACAACAGGAAGCTCGATTTCCCCCGTGGATATCACATCGAAGTTGGAGGCGGGCTGTACCCACCGGGTGCCGGATTCATGGGGGGAATCCAGCGTTATCCCTCCGGCGGTGGGTATGGCAAGAAGCTCAAGGACGACTACCGGCGATACTACGGTGCGACGATCGGCTTCTCCGGCCGCGGGGAGATGATCCCCAATGACGACAGCTACTGCGAGATCGATCCCAACGTCGTCGATCGCTTCGGCATTCCGGTTCTACGCTTTCACTGGAAGTGGCAGGACTACGAGCTGAACCAGGTGCGTCACATGCAGCAGACATTCCGCGCACTCATCGCCGAGATGGGCGGCCAGGTGTTCCGTCCCATGCCAACCAAGGAGCAGGATTACAACATCGCCACTGGCGGCCAGATCATTCACGAGCTCGGTGGCACGCGCATGGGCGACGACCCAAAGACGTCGGTCGTCAATTCGAACTGCCAGACTCACGACGTGAAGAATCTCTTCGTCGCCGACGGCGGTCCATTCGTGTCGCAGGCTGACAAGAATCCGACATGGACGATCATGGCGCTCGCCTGGCGCACTTCGGATTACATCGCAGAGCAGATAAAGCGGAGGACGCTGTGACCAGCCGCGACAGGAAGACTGCGACGACAATCGATCGCCGCGAGGCGGTGAAGGCGCTCGCCCTTCTTCCCTTTGCCTTCTCCTTTGACTTGTCGGTCGCTCAGCGCGAGCGCGCTGCGCAGGTGTTCGCGAAAGCGAACCTCGCGCCGGAATACGTACCCAAGTTCTTCACGAGAAGCGAGTGGAGCACGGTTCGCATGCTGGCCGACTACATCATCCCCCGCGATGAGCGATCCGGAAGCGCCACCGACGCCAAGGTTCCCGAATACATGGATTTTCTCCTGTCGGACAAGGATGCATCGGATTCGAGCAAGATCGCGATGCGTGGAGGCCTTGGATGGCTCGACCTCGAGAGCGAAGAGCGCTTCGGCACGCCATTCGTTCGATCCACCGACGCGCAACGCAGACAGGTGCTCGACGACATCGCGTGGCCGGCGAAGGCGCGACCGGAGCTGAGTCACGGCGTCGCATTCTTCGGCCGGTTCCGCGACCTCACCGCGGCCGGCTTCTTCTCCAGCGAAATGGGATGGAAAGATGTCCGCTACATCGGCAACACATTTGTGCGGACCTGGACCGGGTGTCCGCCGGAAGCGAACGCCAAGCTCGGCGTTACGCCCGACGTCATGAAAACGCGGGTTCCGGTCGAATGAGCGGCGGACGGCTCGGCGTCGGCTTCGTTGGAAGCGGCTTCAACGCACGCTTCCACATCCAGGCGTTCACGGGAGTCCGCGATGCCGACGTGCTCGGCGTCTGGAGCCCGAACCAGCGTAACGCCGCCGCGACCGCATCGCTTGCGCGAAAGCTCGAGGTCGGCGATACGAAGGCGTACAAGACCATCCGCGCGATGGTCGCGGATCCGCGCATCGACGCGATCTGGCTTTGCGGTCCGAACCACGCGCGCATCGCGAACGTTGAGGAGATCGTCGCCGCGATTCGCGGTGGCCACGGCCGACTCCGCGGCCTCGCGTGTGAAAAACCGCTCGGCCGAAATGTGGCCGAGGCGAAGAGAGTTGCGCGTCTCGCGCGGAGCGTCGGTCTCAATACGGGTTATCTGGAAAACCAGCTTTTCGCTCCGGAGATCACGCGCGGGAAGGAACTAATCTGGGCACGAGGCGCTTCGCTTACCGGACGTCCTTATCTCGCTCGCTCGGCGGAGGAGCACAGCGGGCCGCACATGCCGTGGTTCTGGCAGGGCAAGCTACAGGGCGGCGGAGTTCTCAACGACATGATGTGCCATTCGGTGGAGGTTGTGCGACATCTGCTGACGGCGCCGGGTGCGCATCGATCGTCGATCAGGCCGGTGCGAATCACCGGCTACGTCGCGTCGCTCAAGTGGAGCCGCCCGGCATATGCCAAGCGGTTGTCGGCGGCGATGGGAAAGGAGGTAAACTATCGTCGCCAGCCATCGGAAGACTTCGCTAGAGCGACGATCGAGTACGAAGCCAACAGCGGGGAGCGTCTGGTGGGCGAAGTGACGACATCGTGGAGTTTTGTCGGGGCGGGACTCAGACTCTCCGCGGAGCTCCTCGGTCCGGAGTACTCGATGTCATGGAACACGCTCGAGAGCGGCCTCAAGCTGTTCTTC
>JAHFCS010000262.1 GCA_023249395.1 Gemmatimonadota bacterium | reverse complement strand
TCATTGTCGCCCAGCGGCTGGTGCCGCGAATCTGCCTCAGCTGCGCTGAGAAATATGTCCCTGACGACGCCGAGCTTGCCGCGGCGAAGGTGGGGCCGCGCACGACGCTCCGGGAGCTTCAGTTCAGCGACGTCGCGCTCGCCGAAGCCAAGCCTCGCGCGACCCGTCTCGCTGCTCCCTTCCTTCACAAGGTGACCCTCGACACTCCCATCAATGAGCTGCCCTTCTTCCGCGGCACGGGCTGCGATAGCTGCCAGGGCACCGGCCTCAAGGGCCGGCAGGGACTCTACGAGACGATGAACATGACTCAGCCACTGAGGAAGCTGATCATGCACAACGCCGGCGCATCGGAGATCGCCAAGCTCGCCATCGCCGAGGGAATGCTCACCCTCCGGATGGACGGATGGCTGAAGGTGCTGAAGGGGATAACGACCCTCGATCAGGTCGTCCGCGAGACGAGCGTCTGATGCAGTTAGTCCACAGTCCGCAGTTAGTTCGCAATCCGCAGTTAGTTCGCAGTTCGAAGTGGCAGTTAGTCCGCAGTCCGCAGTTTTTGTTCGCTTTGCTTACCGAACCCAACAGGAAATCGTCTCTCACCGGGGACTTTCTCAGCCGACTGGAGATCAGACCATGACCGAAACGCTGGCGCCTGCAGCGGTGGACTCGTCCACCGAGCTGGCCAACCCGGAGCCGCCGCCACCTCACCCGGTGGTCGGCCGGGCGCCGCCGGCGATCGTGCTCAACCTGCGCACGCTTCTCGACGAGATGGTAGCGAGGAATGCGTCCGATCTGCACATCGTCGCCGGCGAGCGCCCCAAGCTGCGCATCGACGGTGAGATGACCAACGCTGCCAACACCAGCGTCCTGAGTACCAAGGACACCCTGCAGCTCGCGTACTCGGTTCTCACCGAGAATCAGAAGAAGCGCTTCGAGCAGGAAGACGAGCTCGATTTCTCCTTCGGTATCTCCAACCTCGCGCGCTTCCGCGGCAACTGCTTCCGCCAGCGCGGCTGTGTGTCGATGGTCATCCGCCAGATCCCTTTCCACATCAAGACCTTTCAGGAGCTGGGGCTTCCTTCCGCCATCTCGAAGATGGCCGAGAAGCCGCGCGGGCTGGTGCTCGTCACGGGTCCGACAGGCTCAGGAAAAACTACTACTCTCGCCGCTGTGATCGACAAGATCAATCGCGAGCGGAAGGGGCACATCATCACCGTCGAAGACCCGATCGAGTTCATCCACAAGCACCAGGGCTGCCTCATCAACCAGCGTGAGGTGGGAACTGACACCAAGTCGTTCGCAAATGCTCTCAAGTACGCGCTCAGAGAGGATCCGGATGTCATCCTGGTTGGCGAGATGCGCGACCTTGAGACGATCCAGGCAGCGCTCACCATCGCCGAGACCGGTCACCTGGCCTTCGCGACTCTGCACACGAATTCGGCCGCCGAGGCGATCAATCGCATCATCGACGTCTTTCCTCCGCACCAGCAGTCGCAGGTTCGCGCGCAGCTGGCGTTCGTGCTGGAGGGGATCGTGACGCAGACGCTGGTGCAGAAAGCCAGCGGGCACGGCCGCGCGATGGCCGCCGAAGTTCTGGTTGTCACACCAGCGATCCGCGCGCTGATCCGGGACGACAAGGTGCACCAGATCTACTCGTCGATGCAGGCTGGGAAGAAATTCGGAATGCAGACGCTGAATGACGCGCTCTACGCGCTGTATGTGAGCCGCGAGATCACCGTTGACGAGGCACTGCGAGTGACGAGCGCGCCGGACGAGTTTCTCCACATGATCGGCCGCGAGACGGAGGGCACGTCCGGGCTCATAGCGCCGACGCGACAGATCCCCCGTAGAGTCGCCGCCGGTGGCAGTGGCATCAAGCGATAGATGACGACGCACGCATCCACGAGTCCGGAATAACGCATGGGGACGTTCACATATACCGCCCGCTCTTTCGCGGGCGACCTGAAGACTGCGACGCTCGAGGCGTCGTCGCGCGATGACGTGATCGCGCAGCTTCGGCGCCAGCGGTTGAGCGTCGTCAAGATCGACGAGCAGACGCAGAAGAAGCCGCGTCGCGGCCACGTCAAGATGCGCGACGTCGTCATCTTCACGCGCCAGTTCTCGACGATGATCAACGCCGGGCTTCCCCTCGTCCAGGCGCTGACGATTCTCGCCGACCAGAGCCAGAACAAGACGCTCTCGGATATTACTCGGAAGGTCGTGTTCGATGTCGAGTCCGGGCACACCGTCGCCGACGCGATGGGCAAGCATCCGGCTGCATTCAGTCCGCTGTACGTGAACATGGTCGCCGCCGGCGAGGCCGGCGGTATTCTCGACACGATCCTGATGCGCCTCGCGACTTTCATGGAGAAGAACGATGCGCTGGTCAGGAAGGTGAAGGGCGCGATGATCTATCCGAGCGTCATCATGGGCGTCGCGGGAATTGCGGTAACGGTGCTTCTCATCTTTGTCATCCCCGTTTTTGAGAACCTGTTCACCTCGGCGGGGCTGGCGCTGCCGCTCCCGACGCGAGTGGTGATGGCGATGTCGCGCTTCCTCAAAGGCTACTGGTATCTGGTGCTTGCCGGCGCGCTGACAATCTGGTTCAGCTACAAGCGCTTTACCGCGACGCCGGATGGGCGACTGAAGGTTGACCGCCTGCTATTGAAGGTGCCGGTGCTCGGCGACGTTCTGCGAAAGTCCGCTGTGTCGCGCTTCACGCGCACGCTCGGCACTCTGGTGAGCTCGGGCGTGAGCATCCTCGACGGCCTCGAGATCACAGCGAGAACCGCCGGCAATCGCGTCGTTCAGGACGCGATCATGGAATCGCGCGCGTCGATCGCCGGCGGTGACACCATTGCTGCGCCGCTCAAGAAATCGGGTGTGTTCCCGCCGATGGTGATATCGATGATTTCGGTGGGAGAGCAGACGGGCGGGCTGGACGAGATGCTGTCGAAGATCGCCGATTTCTACGATGACGAAGTCGATGCGGCGGTGGGGAATCTTCTGAGCCTGCTCGAGCCGATGATGATCGTGTTCCTCGGCGTGGTGGTGGGAGGCATGGTGGTCAGCATGTACCTGCCGATCTTCGACATGATCAACGCGGTTCAGTAGGGGGCAACCTCCGGATGATTGGCCGCACCGCACGTTCCAATGTGGGGTGCCTACACTCTCGGATTACCGTTGCGCGATCCGCACACCAGCCGCAGTATAGAGGGCACTTTCTGTGATGCTCCGGCTGTCTTACCGGTGCCCTCTATGTCATCCGATGCCGATGGGATTTTTACAGGTCGGCCGGATCGACCCGATGAATCAGTCAACCGTCCGCTGACCGAAATCGCGGGGCGCTACGTGGTCGAGCGAGAGCTTGGCCACGGCGGATGGGCGACAGTCTACCTATGCACCGACCGGGAGAGCTCCGCTCAGGTCGCGGTAAAGGTGCTTCGCGCCGAGCTCGGGAACGCGCTCTTTATCGATCGCTTCCTGCGTGAGATCGACTTCGCCTCGAAGCTCGACCATCCGCGAATTCCCAAGGTTCTCGACTCCGGCGTCGTCGGCGACGTGCCGTTCTATGCGATGACCTATGTGGAAGGGGAGTCGCTCCGCGCGCGAATCACTCGCGTCAAGCAGATGCCGATTGCCGAGGCAGTCAAGATCGCCTGCGAGGTCATCGAGCCGATGACCTTCGCTCACGAACACGGCATCGTGCATCGCGACATCAAGCCGGAGAACGTCCTGCTCGCGAAGGACGGCGTGTACGTTCTCGACTTCGGCATCGCGCGGGCGATCGTCGAAGCTGGTGGTGATCGCCTGACATCGACGGGAGTCGCAATCGGTACTCCGGCATACATGAGCCCCGAGCAGGCGCTCGGCGATCGCGACCTCGACGTCCGGAGCGACGTCTACGCGCTTGGGTGTGTTCTCTATGAGATGATTGCCGGTCTCCCGCCATTCGTGGGCGCGACACCGCAGGCGGTGATATCGCGACGATTCGCGGCACCACCCGCTCCGCTTTCGGAAGTAAGAGAAGGGATGCCGGAGTTCATCGAGCGCGCCATCGCTCGCGCACTCGCGAAAGCTCCGGCGGACAGATGGGCAACAGCTGCCGAGTTTGGACAGGCGCTGCGCGCGCCGTCGACTGAAGTGTCTCTCCCCATTCGGCGGCGGGGCCGGCGGGTCGCCATTGCCGCAGCCAGCGCATTGGTCGGGCTGGCACTGG
>JAHFCS010000261.1 GCA_023249395.1 Gemmatimonadota bacterium | reverse complement strand
CCGATCGAGGTGAAGGGCGGACGAGTGGCACCGCGTGACGTCGCCATCGCGACAATGGGGCCGCACCTAACAAGGCCCGGAGCGCACGACCTGGTTGCGCTGCGAGTGATCGTACGCGGCGCGAGTGCTGGAAAGCCGAAGGAGCTCGGTCGGGAGCTGGTGGATTTCTTCGATGAGGAGCACGGCATCAGCGCGATGATGCGTTGCACCGGATACTCGTTATCGATCACCGGCCAGATGCAGGCGAAGGGAGAGATTCCGATCAATGGAGTTCACACTCCTGACGAGTGTGTTCCCGCGGCGAAATACATCTCGGAGCTGGGAAAACGCGGAGTGAACATCAGGGAAATCGGAAGCTGAGGACTTTAGATCACCGGTAATCTCGGCGTTCTGGACGTTCTCAGCGCGCAAAATTGGCGAGCGTCTCTCCCATCACGTCGATCATCGACTTGGCGGTCCACCGATCGGCGCCATTGTAGATGAACGAGAACGCGATCACCTCGCCGTCGGCGGCGGTGACGTAGCCTCCAAGACCGATGACATCGTTCGTCGTCCCGGTCTTGGCGTGCAGGTTTCCCTGCGCCGGACTTCCCTTCATGCGGCGGCGCAGGAGCTCCGACTCGCCGGCCACGGGAAGTGATGCGTGGAACCACGGCCCCCAATCAGCGCGGTGTGCATAGCCCAGCATCTGCACCATCGCCCGCGGAGTAACGCGGTCGAGCGTCGACAGGCCGCTCCCGTCGAAGACCTCCAGCGAAGCGGAATCGGCTCCCAGCCTGGTCGCAAAGAATTGGCGCAGAAGCGAACGGCCATTGGCCGCGCTCCCCTGAACGTTCCTCTCCCGGCCGCGCGCTGCGTTCCTCAACAGGAGCTCGGCGAAATGGTTGATGCTCTCGCGATTCATCGCCGAGATGATCCTGTCGAGCGTGGGAGACTGAATGCTCGCGATCTTCACGGCACTCGACGGCGTGGTGCCTAGCCTGATACCACCGTCCACCGCGATTCCCTTCGCGATAAGAGCGGCGCGAAGGGCACCGGTTGTGAAGCGCGCCGGGTCTTCGACGACATACACATAGCGGCGCGGCGGTGACCGCGACCCGATCGTTCCGGATACGGAGATTGTCCCGTCGCTGGATCTTCGCACCGACAATCGCGCGCCGCGGCCGTTCACCGTTCGCACGTTGCTCATGAGCGCAATCGCGCTCGTCGCCGGCTCGAGGCGCACGCCGTCCGGGGCGACTGTGACCCAGACCAGGTTCTCGTTGAGGGAGAGTGCGGAAACCCGCGCTGCGTAGCCCGACTGGAGGTAACGGGTGAGCCAGCCCTCGGGTATGCTCTTGTCGTCGAACGCGGAAGCATCCCCGACAACCTCTCCTGTCACGTGTTTGATACCGCGTGCGGCAAGCTCGTCGGCGAGAAAGTTCATCGGAGCTGACGGTCCGCCTTGGAGATACCTGCCGGATAGTGACGGATCTCCGTCACCCTTGAGATACACGTTCCCGTGGATCGTGCTGTCGGAGAGCGTACCGTCGTAAAGCACCTCAGTGTTGAACTGCCAGGAAGGTCCGAGCCGGTCGAGGGCGATCGCCGTGGTGAGCATTTTCATCGTTGACGCCGGGACGAGCGGAGTGCTGGCGTTGTGCGAAAAAAGCGTGTCGCCTCTTGTGAGCGAGACGGCCATGATGCCGAACTGGCCGCTTCGAATTCGCGCGGCCATCGACTCCATATCGGCGGCGAGTGACTGCGTTGTGCGCGGCGTTGTGTAATGAATCGCCGGCACGGCCGGTTTTGCCGCGACCTTCTTCTTCGGCTTCTTGCTGGTCCGTGACATGCCCGCGGCGGACCCTGTCGTCTTCTTCGTCTTTCGCCGCGTCTGTCCGTCGGACGGAGCCGCCGCGAGCGATGCCAGAAGGATTACCGCCATGAAGCGCAGCTTGCGATACAGCATGATTCTCATTGGGTGCGAATAATCAACGTAACGGAATATTCAGGCCGGGAATGCGAATTCCGCATCACGATCCACGTTTTCTTTCAGGCGAACCGTAGCTTGCCCATCGGCTAGGCAAACCCGGCGTGGTTGGATAACTTCCCGCTGAATCCACGGGCACGTGAGGAAGATCGATGCGGCACAGTTCAATTCGTGAGGGCATAGTCGCGGGCTTTCTCGGTGCTACGGCGATCGCCGTCTGGTTTCTTATCGTGGACGTCGTCTCGGGTCACCCGCTGTACACTCCCGATCTGCTCGGCCGCGGCCTCATCAGTGTTCTCGGCAAACCGCCGGTGATGCCCGATACGATGATCACCCACGTCTTTGCATATACACTGTTCCACTACGCCGCGTTCGCTCTGGTCGGCGTCGTCGTCGCGTCGATCGTCCACCAGTCAGCGCGGACTCCCGCGGTTCTCGCCGGCTTCCTGATCATGTTCGTGGTGTTCGAGCTCGGTGCTTACGGACTGGCGGGGCTGTTGACGCAGTCCGAACTGGGCGGCCTGGCATGGTACCAGGTTTTCATCGCGAATCTGCTTGCGTCTGTTGTCATGGGCTGGTTCATGTGGACTCGTCACCCCGCTCTCAAGCATGACATCAGCGTGGCGCTGACAGGGGAAGACGCCTAGGCTGCTCTCGGCTTCCAGTCCACCTGTGCGCCGGCCGTGCTGTCATCGCCGCGCGCAACCCACTTGAAGAAGACGACGGTCATGATCAGCGCGAAGATCAATCCTCCGGGAACCCACATTATCAATCCGCCGAGGAGCTGATCGTTCATCGGCGAAAGCGGTGAAATCCTCGGCGCCGAGGCGTAAGCGGGATACAGCACGTGATCCGCGAGCGTGATGTAGATGGCGATGATCGACATCGGGAGGCTCATCAGGAAACAGTAGAGCATCTGTCCCGGATAGGCGAGGCGCGGCAGCTCCGGCAAGGGACTCATCAGCGGCCACCACATCAGCACCGCCGCAGCCATGAACATCAGGTGCTCGACGATGTGGATGCTGTGATTCGCCATCGCCGCATTGTACAGGTCGGGGATGTGCCACGCTGCGATGACAATGTTGAAGATCGCATAACAAATGAACGGCCGGGTCACACGCCGGGCGATTGCGCCCACCACGCGATTGCGAAGCAGCGGACGCAGCATCCAGCCGGGTATTCCGGCGATGAACAGCGGCGGCATCGCGAGGGTCAGCAGGAGGTGCTGAACCATGTGAGCGCTGAACAAATAGTCGTCGCTCAGGTCGTGGAGGGGCCCGTTGAGCGACGCGAAGATCACGAACAGAGCAGCGAAGAACGATACCTTGCGCAGCCCGCTCAGACGCTCTCCGGGTGGTGAGTGCCGGGCGCGCCACAGATAGATGCCCGCCAACGCGGCGAGGCCAATCACCGTGCTCGGATGAATCGACCACGCAAGCCACCCGAGCTGGGTGAATGGGTGGAGCATCGCGAGCACCGGCATCGTCGCTACCTCCCGAGCTTCGCCACCAGGTGCCCGAACAGGAACATCAGCGCGATGAGCGTGCACGCAGCGATGAGGAGCGGGCCGGTAAAGAGAGCCCGGAAGAGCTTGTGGTCGTACTTGAGGTGCATGTAGAACATCACCACGATCGCGAACTTGGCCGCCGACAGCGTGAGCAGGCCGGGAACGAAAACGCGTGATGCGACGATAGCGGGTACGAAATACATCCATACCTCACCAACCGTGATGACCGTCAGGATGAGCGCAACCTTCCAGTACGTGGACCAGCCTGGGTGATGGGTTTCCACGTGCGCTTCAGCCGGAGGGGCTGGCACGTCGGTGTGCGTTGAATCCTGTTGCATCGGCCCTTACCTGATCAGGTAGACGAGGGTGAAGATCGCGATCCAGACGACGTCAACGAAGTGCCAGTACAGCGCGGCGATGTCGACCGTGGGGGCGTCCCCGGGTTGCAGGCCGCGCTTGTACTCGATCGCTAGCAGCGAGAGGAGCCACAGGACGCCGACCGTCACGTGAGCGCCGTGAAAGCCGGTCAGCGTGAAGAACGTTGACCCGAACAGGTTGCGACGCAGCGTGAGGCCTTCGTGCACGAAGGTCGTGAACTCGAACGACTGGAACCCGAGGAAGGTCGCGCCCAGGATGATCGTCGCCCAGAGCCAGAGTTTCGTCGATCCGAAGAACCTCTGGATGCCGGTGGTCCTCACCCGGTCACGGTGCTTCACGGCCTCGTACGCGAGCACCATCGACAC